>JBDNEZ010000263.1:0-6360 GCA_041690095.1 Anderseniella sp. | reverse complement strand
CCGTGCTGTTGGCGACGTCGCTGTTGTCGCCAGTTCAAGCGCGACGCATCTGCATGGCCACTTTTGTGGCAGGTCTGGCTGCCATGCTGCTGACGATTTACGTGGGGCCGGAAATCAAGGGTGCGCATCGCTGGCTCGATCTGGGTCCCATCAATGTACAGCCATCCGAATTTGCCAAACCGGCGTTCGTGGTTGCTGCAGCCTGGTTTCTGGCGGAAGGCATCCGGCGTCCGGACATGCCCGGCGTGTGGATTGCCTTCACGATGTTTGCGGCCATGGCCGGGTTGCTGGTACTGCAACCGGACTTTGGACAGTTGGTCCTGGTGGCTGCAGTGTTTGCAACACTGCTGCTGGTTTATGGCATTTCATGGGTGTGGATACTCGGGCTTGCCGGGCTGGCCGGTGGCGGCGCGGTCGCAGCGTTTCTGACATTTCCGCATGTAGCGTCGCGGATAAACCGGTTTCTTGATCCTGAACAGTACGATACGTTTCAGGTGGATGCGGCAACCCAGGCATTCAACAATGGCGGTTTGATGGGAACCGGGCCCGGAGGCGGAATTGCCAAACATATATTGCCGGATGCGCACACTGACTTTATTCCGGCCGTGATTGGCGAAGAATTCGGCTTTATCGCAAGTGCCATCCTGATCTTTATCGTCGGCTTCATCGTGATGCGGATATTGTTGCGCGCCATGCGCGTTACGGACCCGTTTGCGGTATTGTCGTTGACCGGACTGGTCAGCCTGTATGGCTTCCAGTCGTTCATAAACCTGGGCGTGAACCTGACGTTGCTGCCGGCCAAGGGGATGACGTTGCCATTCATTTCCTATGGCGGCTCATCACTGATCGCAATGGCATTTTCCATGGGCCTGCTGCTGGCGTTTTCGCGAGTACGGGTGCGCCGCAATGCGTTGCATGCACAAGCTGGTGGTGCGGTTGTGAAGGCAGTCTGAGCAGTATGGACAAGTCCGAAACAGCCAAGGTCAAATCCGGCAGGACAATCGTTCTGGCGTCAGGCGGAACCGGCGGTCACCTGTTCCCCGCGCAGGCGCTTGCCGCCGCACTGGAGTCTCGCGGCTGGAGCGTTCACCTGTTCACGGACAAGCGCGGCCTGGAATGGCGGGACCGGTTTCGCGATGGGACTGTGCGCGAGATCGCGTCATCGACGCTGACCTTCGGCAAGCCGTGGCAGTTACCGGAACAAGCTTCGCAACTGGTCCTGGGTTACCGGCAGTGTCTGGCCCAGTTCAAGCAGTTGACGCCGCAAGTGGTGGTTGGATTCGGCGGGTATCCGTCGCTGCCAGTCATGATGGCTGCGCGTTATGCCGGCATTGCGTCCATGCTGCATGAGCAGAACGCTGTTGCCGGGCGTGCCAACCGGATTGCAGCGGGGCTGGGCAATGCACGGATAATCGCCTCATCATTCGAACCGCTATACGGATTTTCCGCCAGGCAAATGGCGCGCGTGAAACTGACGGGAAATCCGGTGCGCAAATTGGTGATCGATGCCGCGCGGCCCTACAGTACCGCGCGCGCCGACGAGGCCTTCAACCTGTTGGTGTTTGGCGGCAGTCAGGGTGCGCAGTTCTTTTCCGACTTCATGCCGAAAATGGTGGCAGAGCTGCCGAAAGCCGTTCTCAGAACATTGCGAATTGCCCAACAGTGCCGGCCTGAAGATATTGATCGCGTGCGTGAGGCGTATGCAGCAGCAGGCGTGACGGCGCTATGCAAAAGCTTCTTTGATGACATGCCGGAACTGATCGCCAGATCCCATTTGGTGATGTGCCGTGCCGGCGCATCCACTGTGGCTGAACTGGGCGTGATCGGCAGGCCGGCAATCTATGTGCCGTTGCCGCATGCTCTGGACAACGACCAGTTGCGCAATGCACAAAGCATGGAGAAGGCGGGTGGTGGCTGGGTCATGGTGCAGAACGACATGACACCGCAGGAAACCGCCGCCGTGTTTACCCGCTTGCGTTTCGACGAGGCAGACCTTACCAGAACGGCATTGGCAGCATCGGCGCACGGTCGGCCAAATGCTGCTGAATTACTGGCAGACCAGGTTGAAGAGCTGGCGCGCGAAACACAATCAAAGGATATTGCACCGGAATGAAATTGACGCAGGATATCGGGCCTATCCACTTCGTGGGTATCGGCGGAATTGGCATGAGCGGCATTGCCGAGGTGATGGCGACGTTGGGTTATACCGTGCAGGGTTCCGACATGGCCGACAACTACAATGTCGCCCGGTTGCGCAAGGCAGGTGTCACAGTCCATATAGGTCACCGCCCCGACAATCTGGGCGATGCTCAGGTTGTGGTCACCTCTACCGCAGTCAGGCGGGACAACCCTGAAGTTGTGGCAGCGCGGGCCCGGTTCCTGCCGCTGGTCAGGCGAGCTGAAATGCTGGCGGAACTGATGCGGTTCAAGTCATGTGTCGCGGTCGGCGGCACACATGGTAAAACCACAACCACTTCGCTGGTATCTGCACTGCTGGATGCAGGTGGTGTCGATCCAACCGTCATCAATGGCGGCATAATCAACGCCTACGGTACCAATGCCCGTCTCGGCAAGGGTGACTGGATGGTGGTGGAGGCCGACGAGTCAGATGGAACCTTCGTCAAGCTGCCGGCTGATGTGACCATTGTCACAAACATTGATCCTGAACACCTTGATCACTACGGCACCTTCGACAAGGCCAAGGAGGCCTACCGCACGTTTGTCGAGAATATCCCGTTTTACGGTTTTGCAGTGATGTGCATGGATCATCCCGAAGTGCAGTCGCTGATAGCCCAGGTGACCGACCGGCGCGTGTACACCTACGGCAAGAGTGCGCAGGCAGACTATCGGCTGACGGATATCAGCTATTCGGGCGGCAAGAGTCATTTTTCCGTGCTGATCAATGATCGCCGCACCGGTGAAAGCCGCACGCTGGACAACATCACGCTTGCCATGCCGGGTGAGCACAATCTCCTCAACTCAACTGCAGCCATTGCCGTTGCTGCAAATCTGGGTGTGAGCGATCAGGCAATCCGCAAGGGACTGGCCGGGTTTGCCGGTGTCAAGCGCCGCTTCACCCTGACCGGCTCCAGCAATGGTATCGATGTTTATGATGATTACGGTCATCACCCGGTTGAGATAAGCGCAGTGCTGAAAGCGGCCCGCGGGGTCACCGACAAGCGGGTGATCGCGGTTATGCAACCGCACCGTTATTCCCGGCTGGAAAGTCTGTTTGACGATTTCAGCTCGTGTTTCAATGATGCTGATCAGGTGGTGCTGGCGCCGGTTTATGAAGCAGGAGAAGCCCCGATCGAAGGCTTCACTCACATGACACTGGCAGACGGACTTCGCGCTCGCGGGCACCGGAACGTGTCGACAATCTCACACCACAGCGAGCTTGCCCCGTTGATCCACGAAGTGATGAATTCCGGCGACGTGGTGATATGTCTTGGTGCCGGCAATATCACCCAATGGGCCTATGCGTTGCCCGGCGAGCTTGATCAACTGGCAAAGCGGAGCGCTGGTTGATGACGACGCGCGGTACGCAACTGGCGCGCCGGCTGCCGGCTGTGCGTGGTCGCATCGAGCTTGACAAATCCCTGGCCGAGTTTACCTGGTTTCGCGTCGGCGGCCCTGCCGATGTGCTGTACTCACCGGCCGATGAAGAAGACCTGGCCAGCTTTCTTGCGGCACTGGACGACGACATTCCGGTGCAGGTCATCGGGGTCGGGTCCAACCTGCTTGTCCGCGATGGCGGCATACCGGGGGTGGTAATTCGTTTGGGACGCGGATTTGGCCAGATGGCGGTTGAGGACGATTACCGCGTGCGGTCAGGGACCTCGGTTCCCGACATCCGGCTGGCCAGGTTCGCATTGCAACAAGGTATCACTTTGTTAACCTTTCTGAGAGGTATACCGGGCACAATCGGCGGTGCGCTGAGGATGAACGCCGGGGCACATGGTGGCGAAACCCGGGACATTCTGGTGGAAGCGCGCGGGATAGATCGCACGGGGAGGATGCATATCATGTCAAACGAGCACATGGGCTATGGCTATCGCAGCTCAACCGCACCTGCAGACATGATTTTCACGTCCGCGCTGTTTCAGGGTGAGTTGGGAGATCGAGACGAGATCAAGGCTCATATGGATGAAATTACCGCTGCACGCGAGGCGAGCCAGCCGATCCGCTCGCGTACCGGGGGGTCGACTTTCAAAAACCCCGAGGGTGAAAAGTCGTGGAAACTGATTGATGCAGCCGGTATGCGCGGATTTGCCATCGGGCCTGCAAGAGTGTCCGAGATGCATTGCAACTTTCTGATTAACGAGGGCGGAGCAACGGCTGCCCAGATCGAACAACTTGGCGAGACTGTACGTGCACGCGTGAAAGAAAATTCCGGGATTGATCTGCACTGGGAGATCAAACGCATTGGCGTAGAAACGCGCTGCCCGGCAATTCAGGCAACGTGAACCGCCGTGTTGCCATGATAATTTGAGCGTGATCAGGTTTGCGGGGTCTGGTTGAACCAGCCGGCCGTGACCCTGATCTGAAGCAATTTTCCTGATCGGTTCCGATCAATGGATGTCCTGTAAAAGGTTGAGTAATGCAACATCGCGATCCCGAACTTACGCATGTCGCCATGTTGATGGGGGGTTGGTCAAACGAGCGTGAAGTATCGCTCAGTTCCGGCAAGGCTTGCACACGAGGCCTTGAAGAGGTGGGTTTCAAGGTTACCCAGGTGGATGTCCAGGCCGATATCATAGATCAACTGCGCGACTTGAAACCCGACGTGGCTTTCAACGCGCTGCATGGAAAATGGGGTGAGGACGGCCATATACAGGCAATCCTTGAAACCATGAAAATTCCATATACTCACTCAGGTCTGCTTGCATCAGCGCTGGCCATGGACAAGCATCTTTGCAAGTCCGTCGTTGCGCGGGTCAAGGTGCCGGTTGTCCAGCACCAGGTGGTTTTTCTGTATGAGGCAATCGACCATGACGTCCTGCCGCTGCCCTATGTAGTGAAGCCGGTGGCAGATGGATCCAGTGTCGGTGTTCACATAGTGGATCGCGGAACCAACTCACTGGCCAGTATGACTGATGGTGAGGGATTTGAACCCGACAGCAAGGTTATGGTGGAGCGTTATGTACCGGGGCGGGAACTGACCTGTGCGGTTATGGGCAATGCGGCTTTGGCCGTCACCGATATTTTGTCAAAGGTAGGATTTTACGATTATACCGCCAAATACCAGCCTGGCGGGTCCCAGCATATCCTGCCTGCGGACATCCCTGCATCGGTTTATCGCCGGGTTCAGAAGTATGCCCTCGCAGCGCACAATGAACTGGGTTGCAGAGGTGTCACGCGGTCGGATTTTCGCTACAATGACACTGAAGGCCCTGACGGAGAGTTGATCTTTATGGAGATCAACACCCAGCCCGGCATGACGCCTACATCTCTGGTGCCGGAAATGGCGGCTCTTGCGGGTCACAGTTTCCCACAGTTGCTGACCTGGATGATCAATGATGCAGGGTTGGACCGATGAGCGCGATGTCGATCATTCGCCGATTCCGCAAGCTGCGCCGGGCACCTGCCTGGGCTGCCATGTCGAACCTGCTGCAGGCCGGTGAGCGTATATGCAATCGCCGTGTAATCCGCATTCTGGTCCGCTCGAGCGCAGTTGGTATGCTGACGCTGGTGACCGGCTACGGGTTGCTGGCCGGCGATCACCTGTCGGACCCGTCCAGCGGGACGCGTGGTCTGCCGGCGCAGGTGTCGTCGTATTTCGGCTATGCCGCCGAACAAATCCGGATCACCGGCCTCAAACGCATGGGCGGTGCAAGCGTGCTCAAGGCCGTCGGTATCAAACCAGGTGGATCACTCGTCGGTTTTGATGCCAACACCGCACGATCAATCCTGCTCAATCTCGATTGGGTGCAGGAAGCCAGTGTGCGCGTTTTACCACCCAACCGGCTGGAAGTCGAAATTACCGAGCGTGAACCGTTTGCGGTCTGGCAACGTGATGGTCATTACTACGTCATTGACCGCGAAGGGTCCGCAATAGCCAGCTTTGATGCCCGCAAATTCCCGCGCTTGATGCTGATATCTGGAGAAGGTGCCCAGGAAAGTGTTTCGCAACTTGTTAACCAACTTGAAGCATGGCCCGGGCTACACTCGAGGATCAAGGCAGCGGCACGGGTGGGCAACCGCCGGTGGTCGTTGTATTTCGCAGGCGGGCGGCAGGCTCTGCTGCCTGAAAAACAGGTGGAACATGCGCTTGCTGTATTGGCCGACCTGGATACCCGGTTTGGTGTCCTGGAATCGGGAATACAACAGGTGGATCTTCGCCTCGCCGGTTCTGCGGTG
>JBDNEZ010000262.1:0-5910 GCA_041690095.1 Anderseniella sp. | reverse complement strand
TCCTTGTCAACGCCAGATAGAATACCATGAACGGGGTCCAGTTGGGCAGTTGCAGGATGACGACATCGCCATGGCCGATGCCCCGAGCTACCAGCGCGTGCGTCAGGCGCTCCATCTTTTCGGCGATCTGCCCGTAGGTAAAAGCTCCGTAAACATCGTCCTCGATAAGAAACCGTTCGGGCTATCTTTGCGCCACGTCGAAGAAGCGGTCGGTTATCAGCCGCGGGGATATCAATGTGTCAGACGGCATGTCTCCGGTCCTTTGCAAAATTCATTTATGTATCCGGGAGATATGGGTCTGTTGCCCTGCCTTCCCGGTCCGACGGCGGTTCGCCGGTTGCGGTCTGCACGAGCCAGGCACAAGTCGATCAGGCGTGTCACATCATGCCAACCCAGAAGATGAGCGCGATCAGATATATCGAGAGCAGAAGTACAAACGGCAGCGTCCCGAGAAAGACCTCCTTGACCGGAACCTTGCTGATGCTGCTGATGACAAACAGGTTCAGCCCGATTGGCGGGGTGATGCTGGCTATTTCCATGTTCAGAATCAGCAATATGCCGAAATAAACCACGTTGATCTCGTAACCGAGCAAGATCGGCAGCAGGATCGGCATGGAAATCAGGATGATCGACAGCACCTCCAGCATCATGCCGGCGACGATAAACACGGCGGCAATTCCGAACAGGAAAACCATCTTCGTCAGGTCCTGCGAACTGATCCACTCGAACAGGAAGTGCGGGATGCGCTCGGCGGTGATAACATAACCAAAGACCGAAGCGCCGGCGAGGATCATCAGGATCACCGATGACGTGGCGGTCGCGGCACCGACAAACTTGAAAAAGTCAGGTATCGACGTCCGGTAAGCCACCAGGGTCAGGGCGATTGCATAGACCGCTGAGATCGTTGCCGCCTCGACTGGGGTGAACAGCCCGAGATAGATGCCGCCAAGTACGATGACGGGCAGAAACGCCAGAAACAACCCGCGCATGGCATTGCCCGGTTCCAACTCCTCCATGTCCGCATTCGCGACAACTTCTACCGGCAGACGCCGACCGATGATATAGGCGGCAATACAGAGCAATCCCGCCAACAGGAAACCGGGAAGCAACGCAGCGTTGAACAACTGGCCAACAGAGGTTTCCGTGATCATTCCGTAGAGGATGAAGGGGATCGACGGCGGGATCAGGATCCCCAGTCCTCCCGCCGTGGCGATCAGGCCGACCGAAAACCGCTTGCTGTAACCTTTGCGGATCATTTCCGGTATCAACACCACGCCGATTGCAGCGGCGGTGGCAGCGGACGAGCCGCAGATCGCCGCGAAGACGGTACAGGACAGGACGGCGACCACCGGAAGTGCCCCACGGTCATTGCCCACTACCCTGGTCACAAGAGAAGCCAGATCGCGTGTCGCGCCGCAGCGCGCAAGCAGGTCTGCGGCCAGAATGAATAACGGGATCGTCACAATCGTGGACGAGTTCAGCGAGGAAAACAGTTGTGAACTCAGGGTGCTAAGCGGCACACCGGAGATTGCGAGATAAAGCCATCCGGTCATCGCCAACGCAAACGCGACCGGAAGTCCGACAATCAGGAGCGGTATCAGCGCAACCAGCGAGATCACAGAATTTCACTCCCCTTCACACTGGTTTTGTAGACCACCAGATTGATCAGGTTTCGCGTCGAACCGACGAAAAACAGGAAACCCGAAATCGCCATCACGATTTGCACATACCACAAGGGAATCCGAACAAGTCCGATGGTCATTTCCTTGAGGGTTATGGATTCGGATACCAGAAGTATCCCCGACAGGAACAGGCCCGCCGAAAAAACGGAGCCCAACGACAGGACCAGAACATTGAGGAAGAAGCCGAATTTTGGTCCGGACACCTGATCCAGCAGGTCCATTCGTATATGGCTGTTTTCGATGGTGGCATGGGCCGCTCCCAGAAACGTGCTCCAGATCACCAGATAGGTAACGATTTGATCGATTCCGACGATCGAGAACGAAATGGTGTTGCGCAACACCAGTTCCAGGAACTAAAGGAATGTCGCGGCCAACAGGAACAAGCCCGAGGCGAACAGGTTGAGCGTAACCAGTGTCTTGATTACCATGGTTGGACCGGATCCATTTGTTTCTTTTTTCCGGCAGTCGGCGGTACCAGATCATTCTGAATACCTGTCTGCCTTCAAGCACTCAACAGACATGCGTGACCCGACGTCGGGCCGGGCGGCTCAAGACGATTCCCTGATTGAGGATTGCCTTGAACCGCCGAGAATAATTGTCGTCAGTCGCCCTTGACCTTGGCGATCAGTGCCTGCATTTCCGGCGATTGTTTCTCGTACACTTGGGCGGCGAGGTCCTGCCAAGGCTTCAGTTCGTCCGCTGACAGGTTGGTGACTTCGACACCCTCGCTGGCAAGTGTGGCGACGGAATTGCTGATGTTCTCCAGAGCAACCTGGTGATTCCACGCGACAGCCTCGTCCATCGATGTCTTGATGATATTCTTCTGTTCATCGGACATCTTTTTCCAACGAACGTCGCTGATCGCCGCGCCATAGCCGCCCATGGCCATGATGACGGTCGTCATGTTGTGCAGCACCTCGGACCATTTGACGGGCGCGGCATAGGTCGGCGTGGTCACCACACCGTCGATGACACCCTGCTGAAGTGCCAGGTACACTTCCGATGCCGGCATGCCGATCGGGTGGGCTCCCATCTTGTTCAGCATGGATTCCAGTGGCGCGGAAGGCGGAATGCGGATCTTCTTGCCGGCGAGATCTGCGGGCTTGACGATCTTGGTGTCCGTGGTGAAAACGTAAAACGGGCCATCAACATAAAAACCAAGCCCGACGAGACCGCTGTTGCTGAGGCTGTCAACCAGTCGGTCGCCGAGCTTGCCCTCAATGGCCTGCACAGCGGTTTCGACTGAATCGAACAGCAGGGGTTCATAGAAGATGTCCCAATCCGGGTTGATGCTCGAGTAGTAGTTGATGAGCGGCGCGATAATGTCGATCTGCCCCCTGACGGCGGCGCGAATCTCTTCCTTTGGCGCAACAAGCTGGCCACCCGGGTAGATGGCGATCTCGATACTGCCGCCACTGTTCTTCTTCACCGCTTCAGCGAATTTGATCGCCGTGCGGCCCTTGATCGCCGTGTCCGGCACCTCATGCGAGAACTTGAGGGTGAGGTCGGCAGCGCCGACATTCGCCGCCCCGTTCGCGATAACGAAACAGGACAGACATGCAGCAATTATACTTCGTATCATTTCATTTATCCTTCCTTATGGAACGCCTGATCAATGACTCAGCTTATCGGTTTCAATCTGGATGTAACCTTTGGAGGCCGATTTTACTCCTTCTTGCTGCGAGTGCGGGCCAGAGAAGCAAATGCCATTTGCTTGGACACCAGATGCTTGGTGGATCGCGGATACTGGAATTACAGAAGCCTTTCATTTTCGATACGAAGCGGGATGCTTCAGAAAACTATATTACTCCGCAGTCGCACCGAACTGCTCCTGTACATAAAACGACGGTATTATGCTCACAGTTCAATACCTATCTGTCAATACAGATTGTATAACTGGTGTTTCACTGGCATTGACTACGGCGCTGTCGGTGTAAATTGAGCAAGGACAGTGTAAATCTTAAATTATTGATTTATATGCTTTTTATGTATTTTATGTATCGAGTAAATTGAAATTTAAGCAGCAATAAATGCTACGCCAAATTTTACGGCGTTCTCCTTTGGTGTATACAATTATTGATTGCCGCTGCAGGTGGCAAATCATGGAATGCCCGTCACCAATTTTCTGGACAGGTCCATGGTGAACCGCCCCGGGTTTGCCGGAGGCTGTTTGGTGTAATTTATGTGGCCAGTATGAACGAGGTATGTGGGCAATAATTCACAGCGCCGTATCCCAATCGGGCTACTGTGGTGATTTCGGAATTGCTCGTACCTGGATGCATTATCGAGATCGTCGCCTATGCACATTTATCCAGCGAGTAGTTCGTGTGCACTGTCATCTTGGCTACCGTTCCAGCCCCAGCGCGGTCATGCTGTTTATGTGGCAATACCGGCCAGCAACCGCAAATCCGATCCGTACATCCATAACGTTGAGAGAAGGTGGTTGACATAAGTAAAAAGATTATTACTTTTCCAGATCAATGAGAACAATCCCGGCATCACGAGGCTGCTATATTTGTGTAAATTCTTTGAGTTCCCCAAGCCAATTTGGCCAACGTCACCGCAAATTGGATCGGCCCAATTTATGACCATGTAATTGGTGTAAACAGCGATTGATGCAGCAGAACAGTGCCGGGAAGGCTTGAGAGCAGCTAGCCTTGTTGCGCTGGATGCCAGTGACTTGCATTACGATAAAGTTTGACGATTCCGGATTGAACTGCAGTCAGGCGCAAGCAGGAAAGAGGGTAAAAGAATTGCCAAAGCATGACACCATCATAGAAGACATTCTATTGCCAGACGGCAATATTGGCCATATCGCAGTTGGAGCCGGGCACATCGTGTCAATCGGCACGGAAACATCCCCGCAGGCAGACGGTTCCAAAAGAATCAAGGGAGGCGGCGCGCTGGCCTTGCCTGGCCTGATTGATGGTCACGTGCATCTCGACAAGACCTTCATTGGCGACGGTTGGAAGTCACACCGTGCCTGTACCGCTGGTTTCGATGTGCGCGAACGTGTGGAGTTTGAGAAGGAAGCATTGGCGACGGCAGCTCCAGGTGAAAATCGTGCGTCTGCTCTCGTCGAACAGGTCGTTGCTCACGGTACGACGCACCTGCGTTGCCATGTAGATATAGATCCCGAGGCAGGTCTCAAGAACCTCGACCTCGTTCTCAATATTCGCGACCGTTATCGCGATGCAATCGACATTCAGATTGTCGCATTCCCGCAAAGCGGTATTGTGACTGCGCCGGGAACAGCGGAACTGCTCGACAGCGCAATGCGCAATGGTGCCGACCTCGTTGGGGGACTTGACCCTGTCGGATTCGACCGGGACATGAAAGGGCATCTTGACATCATATTTGATCTTGCTGAGCGACACGGCGCAGGTATCGACATTCATCTGCACGATCCCGATACACTGGGTTTGACAGAGCTGGAAGAGATCGCGACGCGCACTTTAGTTCTGGGGATGCAGGGCAAGGTAGCGGTGAGCCATGCATACTCGCTGGGAGAAGTGCCTGAGGCAGCAGCTCGCAAAACCGCAGACGTATTGGCCCGCAGCAACGTTTCCATAATGACCAATGCACCTGGCAATCGCCCGTTTCCGCCAGTGAAGATGTTGCATGAAGCTGGCGTCACGGTGTTCACCGGCAATGACAATATTCGCGATTCCTGGTGGCCATACGGCGAAGGCGATATGTTCGAACGGGTGATGATCATCGGATACAGGTCCGGCTTTCTCACGGACGAAGACTTGTGCCTTGCATTCGATCTGGCGACCCGCAATGCAGCTCAGGTTCTGGGCCTTGGTATCAATGGACTGGAGGTCGGCGCGCCCGCAGATTTTGTGCTGGTCAACGCACGCGGCGTTCCGGAAGCTGTCGTAGCCCGTCCGGAAGGACGCAAGGTGTTTAAACGCGGCCGCCAGGTAGCAAGTGACGGTCGCTATCTTGGAACCGGATAATTCTGGATGCTCTGAGGTCGCGTTAAGGCCCCTCTCTCCCGGAGCCTTCATATGCCGACACTGAGATAAACTGGCCCGGTCATTAGATCGGGCCATTTTTTGATTTGAAGCCAAAGGCCATGCCTTATACCAGATCTCAGTAACAGCGACCCGTTTCATGGGATCATAGCGGTTCACTCGGGCAAGCACTGCAACGCACCCGATGGGCCGCTATGACCCACCCGAAGGGCCGGGCGCTTTTTCCCGCCAGCTACGTTGCGCGCCGC
>JBDNEZ010000261.1:0-5363 GCA_041690095.1 Anderseniella sp. | reverse complement strand
TCTCGTGGTCATGTGGCTTGATCTCGACTGCCTTGGCATACTTCTCCAGGCTTTCCTCAAACCGCTGCTGGTCTCCGGTCAGTCTGGCAAGTCCTGACAGCGCAGCACCCCAATTGTTGAAAATCTCGTGGTCATGTGGCTTGATCTCGACTGCCTTGGCATACTTCTCCAGACTTTCCTCAAACCGCTGCTGGTCTCCGGTCAGTCTGGCAAGTCCTGCCAGCGCATTACCCCAATTGTTGAAAATCTCGTGGTCATGTGGCTTGATCTCGACTGCCTTGGCATACTTCTCCAGGCTTTCCTCAAACCGCTGCTGGTCTCCGGTCAGTTCGGCAAGCCCTGACAGCGCAATTCCCCAATTGTTGAAGGCTTCATGCATCTCCGGCTTGATCTCAACTGCCTTGGCATACTTCTCCAGGCTTTCCTCAAACCGCTGCTGGTTTCCAGTTAGTTCGGCAAGGTCTGTCAATTCGTTTCCCTGCATGACATACGCCCAAGCCAACAAGTCAGCTTGATCGGAATTCGCAGGATCTCCGTTGAGGACCACTTCGTTCCACTGCGCTTTGCGCATCATACTTTCAAGGTCAGGTGAAGTTTGTTGTTGCTGCTGATCTTGCTTCTGCGCCGATTGCAGTCTGTTCCTTAATCCGACCAGCAAATCGGTGGTTTGATCCGAAACCATCGGGAAATCAGCTACTGGAGCAATTTCGTCGAGCAGATGGCCATGCGGATCATCAAACAGCTTAGGAGGAAAACAACCAAGCTCTCGGGCAAGGTCTATCAAAAACAGATCCGCGTCCGCACCTCCAAGGTATTCAGCAGTGTTGCCGCCTCTTTTTATAAAGGCTGCTACAGAATCATTCTCTGTTTCCGAATACCCGGCCCAAATCAGGCGTTGGGACCCATTGAACTGATCTTTCAATACAGGGAATACGGCATCTGACGACCCACTGTAACCAATTACCAGCAACGGGGAGTTTTCTAAAACGTCCAACAACAACGGTTTCAGGTTTTGCGCATGAAGCCTGGTTTCGCCATCGGTGTTCATCATCGCCATGCCGAAGCCCTGCCCATGCAGGTGAATGATCGCCTGCTCAGCGATATATCCAGTCGCTGCAGTGGGCGCAGCAGCAAAATCATAGGTTGCAGGATACAACCCCAATAATCCGCACGCGCGCGCCAAAACAGAGTCAAAATTAAAGGTCAGCACACGAGAGACGAAACCGGCTCTCATCAAAGATGCTATCGCGATGTGAGCCCAGTTGATCTTTGCATTGTCGAGATATGGTTTTAGCAATTTGCGTCGCTCATCTTTTGAGAGACAACTCATGCAGGCACCGTAATCAGTCCATTTGTCGCTGTCTAGTCGATGCTCAATCTCGTGTTTGTAACCTTGTGTAATCTCTGTCACGAGTTCAGAAGCGAGTGGGATGTTGGCTGACTTTGAACACCCTGCTCCAATCAAAAGCGCAAACGGTTTCTCTGAATCGTCCTTTGCGCGCCTCAGACCATTGGCCAGTCTTCCGATATCATGTTTTGTGTATTTGGCCATTTCATCCCCAAAATGTCGTTACGTCGCTCATATCAACACCTCACGCCTATGTTGCCAAGCGCGAGTTCAACTCTGCTCGTGAAAATCTACATTTCAACTGCTGCGGTTACTGAACCCAATCACCCGGAACGGCTTGTCCTTGCACGCCAGCACCACGTGCTTCAGCACATCAGCATGGTTCCCTGCGTGGTAGGCATGGCGATAATTCATGGGGTGTTGGAACCGGTACCGATGTTGTTTCAGCGATGCATTATGGTCTTCTTTACCAGATTGTCAGGAACTGCAAACCAAACAGATTAACTCGATGTAATCTAATCACACATATTCGCCGCATTCCCGCCGAAACCACGCCACCGGACGAGTGCTAGGTTGCTCTAACTAATCAACAAGGAGGAACAAGACGTGCTGATAAAACGCATCATCTCCACTGCCGCAGTCATGGGTGTCATGGCTGCATTTGCTGTCGCCGGATCACCCGGTTTTGCATCCGGCAAAAAGCCGGCCGAAGTCACCGTGTATGGCAATTACAACCGCTCTGCTCCTGCTGAAGACAAGTTCATTCCCGGACCCGATCCGGTCGAAGGCGTTGCTGAGGGCTTTTACTTTGCAGGCAAGGGCGTTGCTGAAGGCGTGCTGGAAGTCACCGACGGCATTGGCCAAAGCGGCGGCAAGATTGCCGATGACGCGGTAGCCTACGGTCCCCCCGGCCTTGTATCAGGCACCTTCAAGGGTGCCGGTCGCATCGGCGAAGGCGCCGTTCGCGGCGTCGCAGCAGTCGGCCACGGTGCCGTCAAGGGCGCCGGTTGCGTAGTAACCTTCGGCGCGACCTGCTAGTTCGCCCATTCTCTCAGGCACAGACCAATCTGAAACAACCCGCTGACATTCGTGTCGGCGGGTGAATCTTTGGCACAGGGCCAATACTCGTGACGAGATCGCAAAACTGTCAGCAGACGAGCCTTGCCGCCTTTAACCCGCGCCTTTGATGCACTATGTTCCCACCATAACGACAACAGCAGCGCAAGGCATCGAGATCGACCCACCCGAACGAAGTGCGGGTGGACAGGTTGATCGAGCAATAATATGGGTCACAACAAGCAAAGCGGCGGGTTCCGGGAAGCTCCGGTTGAACCACTGGAAGGCTATGAAGCGATTCCGACGGTGGACGACCTCCGGGCAAAGCCCGGCAAGCGCGGCCGCGCGCCGGCCGGCCAGGCCGCCCCCGCGGAGCCGACCGGCGCCAGCCGGTCTGGCGTGAGCCCGCAAAACAATGCAGCCTTCGATCCCATAACCGGACAACCCTTGTCCGAAGCCCTGCGGGCGCGCCCGGACCCTGCTGCCGGCAAGAAACTGCAGGGGGCGCGGGCTGCCGAGGCCATCGAGCAGGAAAAACGCATGGCGGCAGGCGCCACCACCCGGCCGCGCGAAGGCCTGGAATTCCTGCGCCCGCAACTGGAAGACTTGCCGACCCCTGAAGTCTTCGTGCCGTACAAGCCCGAGCGTCCGGAAAAAACCGAAGCCGGCGTTGCGCTGAAATCCGTATCCGAGTTCGAACCCAAGGGCGACCAGCCCACCGCGATCAAGGAACTGGTCGCCGGCATCAAGGCAGGCGAGCGCGATCAGGTACTGCTCGGCGTCACCGGTTCAGGCAAGACCTTCACCATGGCCAAGGTGATCGAGGCAACCCAGCGCCCTGCCCTGATCCTGGCCCCCAACAAAACGCTGGCCGCACAGCTTTACGGCGAGTTCCGCCAGTTCTTCCCGGAAAACTCGGTCGAGTATTTCGTCTCCTACTATGACTACTACCAACCGGAGGCCTACGTTCCGCGCACCGACACCTATATCGAGAAGGAAAGCTCGATCAACGAACAGATTGACCGCATGCGCCACTCCGCCACCCGCGCACTTCTGGAGCGCGACGATGTGATTGTGGTGGCGTCTGTCTCGTGCATTTACGGTATCGGCGACGTGGAAACCTATTCCGCCATGACCTTCCAGCTCAAGCTGGGCGAGCGCATTGCCCAGCGCCAGTTGCTCACCGACCTGGTTGCCCTGCAATACAAGCGCAATGACCACGCGTTTACCCGCGGTGCCTTCCGGGTGCGAGGCGACACGGTGGAAGTGTTCCCGTCGCATCTGGATGATCGCGCCTGGCGGCTGTCTCTGTTCGGCGACGAGATCGAGACCATCACCGAGTTCGACCCGCTGACCGGCCAGAAGACGGCAGAGCTTGAGCACGTCAAGATCTACGCCAACTCGCACTATGTCACCCCCAAGCCGACGCTGGACCAGGCGGTCAGGCGCATCAAGCATGAACTCGCCATCCGGCTGGACGAGTTCCACGCCGCCGGTCGCGTGCTGGAAGCCCAGCGCCTGGAACAGCGCACCCTGTTCGACATCGAGATGATGATGGCGACCGGCTCGTGTGCCGGCATCGAGAACTATTCACGCTACCTGACCGGTCGCGCGCCCGGCGAACCGCCGCCGACACTGTTTGAATACCTGCCCGACAACTGCCTGGTGTTTCTCGACGAAAGCCACGTCACCGTGCCGCAGATCGGCGGCATGTTCCGCGGCGACTTTAATCGCAAGGCGACGCTGGCCGAGTTCGGCTTCCGCCTGCCGTCGGCCATCGACAACCGCCCGTTGCGCTTTGAGGAATGGGAGGCCATGCGCCCGCAGACCGTGCATGTGTCGGCGACACCGGGATCGTGGGAGATGGAACGCACCGGCGGCGTGTTTGCCGAACAGGTCATCCGCCCCACCGGGCTGATCGACCCGCCGGTGGAAATCCGCCCCGTCACCACCCAGGTCGACGACCTGATTGCCGAATGTCACCTGGTGGCGAAAGCCGGTTACCGGTCGCTGGTCACCGTGCTTACCAAACGCATGGCCGAAGACCTGACCGAGTACATGCACGAACAGGGCATTCGGGTGCGCTACATGCACTCCGACATCGATACCCTGGAGCGCATCGAGATCATCCGCGATCTGCGGCTTGGCACGTTTGACGTACTGGTCGGCATCAACCTGCTACGCGAGGGCCTGGATATTCCCGAATGCGCGCTGGTGGCCATTCTGGATGCCGACAAGGAAGGCTTCCTGCGCTCTGAAACCTCGCTGATCCAGACCATTGGCCGCGCGGCGCGCAATGTCGACGGACGCGTGCTGATGTATGCCGATCGCATCACCGGGTCGATGCAGCGCGCGATCGACGAGACCGATCGCCGCCGCACCAAGCAACTGGCCTATAACGAGGCCAACAACATCACCCCGCAGTCGATCAAGCGCAACATCTCCGATATCCTGGGCTCGGTCTATGAAGGCGATCATGTCCGCGTCAAGGCCACCCACGGCACCGGCCTGGCCGAAGCCGAAGGCGCCTTTGTCGGCCACAACCTCAAGACGGTCATCGAGGACATGGAAAAGCAGATGCGCACGGCAGCAGCAGATCTCGAATTCGAGACCGCCGCCCGCCTGCGCGACGAAATCAAGCGCCTGCGCGAAACCGAACTGGCGGTGATGGACGACCCGCTGGCCAAGCAGACCGGCATGGAAATCGGCGCGCGCGGCAAAAGAGGCGGTGGTTCAGGTACGGAGAACGGCGCGAAGCCCGCAGGGCGAAGCAAAGCTGTTCGACCAGCAGAAAGCCAAACCACCCGCATCGTCGCCCCGGAAGAATTATGGCCAAAAGGCAAACCGGCACCCAAGGGCAAATCGTCCGGCGGCAGGCCGGGGACAAGGACGTACCGGGGCAAGCCGAAGTAGCTCGTTAACTGCCCCTCGGGCACGCTATTCCCCCGCCAACCCACCT
>JBDNEZ010000260.1:0-12828 GCA_041690095.1 Anderseniella sp. | reverse complement strand
TGTTGCGCCACACGGGCGCGCGGGAAAACCCCGACTTCAACAATTCAGCTATGATGTCGTCGTTCGGCATGTCGGCGTCGATGGAAAACATAATTGTGCGGTGAACCATCAGGTCCGACAATTCCAGTTCAGACAGATCCAGAACCCCGCCCAGCATGTCCCGGTCATTCTTGACGACGGCGCCGTCCTGGTGATGCATGTTGATGGCACCGCGAATCTCTTCTTGAGGCGACAGGATGTTGCCGGCATTGGCCAGATCGACACCGGCCAGCGACAGTACGTTCTTCACGATCACTTCGACGCCGATCACGATGGGCCCGAAGATTTTGACCAACAGGGAAATGATCGCGGCGACGGCCAGCGAGAACCGTTCCGGATAGATGATGGCGTAGGTCTTTGGCAACACCTCGCCAAACACCAGAACCAGGGCGGTCATGACCAGTGTTGCCCACACCACTCCGGTTTCGCCAAACAGCCGCAGAAACACGGTGGTGGCCAGTGCGGAAGCCAGTATGTTGACCAGGTTATTGCCCAGCAAGATGCCGCCGATCAGGCGTTCAGGTTGTTCTTTCAGATCCAGCACAGTGCGCGCACGCTTGTCTCCGCGCTTTTCCAGCTCGTGAAGCCTGGGGCGCGAAGAGGTTGTCAGTGCTGTCTCGGATCCGGAAAAAAAGGCTGACAGGACGATCAGCCCAAGGGCTGCGCCGGTCATGATAGCCAGTGCAAGCGTCATTACAATTTCAATTCGGCCTCGAGAAACTTGACCAGGCCGTCCTCTTCTATGGTTTTGTCGATGTAGGCATTGCCAACGTCTTTTACCAGAACAAAGTTAATGCGACCTGCCTCGGCCTTTTTGTCCTGGCGCATGATTTCCACCAGTCTGCCCGCATCGGGAAGGTGTTTGCGAATGCCGGATACATCGGTTGGCAAGCCAACGGATTTCAGATGGCCTTGCATGCGCGCGGCAGCGCCCGGCCTGCAAATGCCCAGTTGTTCGGAAAACCGGAAGGCCTGCGCCATGCCAATCGCCACTCCTTCACCATGCAGAAGCCTGTCCGAATATCCGGTGGCGCTTTCCAGCGCATGCCCGAACGTATGGCCCAGGTTCAAAAGGGCACGATCGCCTGCTTCACGTTCGTCACTCGCTACAATGGCCGCTTTTGCCTGGCACGACGTGCGGATTGCGTGTATCCGGGCCTGCGGGTCGCCGGCAAAAATTCTGGACGCATTGTTCTCCAGCCAACTGAAGAAATCCGCATCTCCGAGCAGGCCGTACTTCGCGACTTCAGCATAACCGGCCGCCAGTTCACGCTCCGGCAACGTGTTCAGGACGTTGATATCCGCCAGGACGGCAACGGGTTGATGAAAGGCACCGACAAGGTTTTTGCCATGGGGTGAGTTGATGCCGGTCTTGCCGCCAACGGAGCTGTCGACCTGTGCCAGCAGCGAGGTGGGTATCTGGATGAAACCGATGCCGCGGCGGACAATTGCCGCAGCAAATCCGGCAAGATCTCCAATGACACCGCCACCGAACGCGATTATGCGGTCATTGCGCTCCATTCCGGCAGCGATGATGTCATCGCACACGCGTGCAAGATGAGCGTAGTTCTTGGTGGACTCGCCGGGCGGTAAAATGATCGAGGAGTGTTTGATTCCGGCATCGGAGAGGCTGTCGGTCAGTGTTTTCAGATGGTGACGTGCAACATTCTCATCAGTCACAATTGCAGTGACCGGACGCGCCAGCAAAGGCGCGATCGTGCGCCCGGCGTGGGCGAGCAGCCCGTCGGAAATTGTAATGTCATAACTGCGCGTTCCCAGATCGACACTGACCTCGGCGCGGGTTGTGTCGGCGGGTGCTGGCTTGTCGAGGCTCATGCGCTGGTCGCTTCTTTCTGACGCAAGTGACTGGCCAGGGTTTCAATGCAGGCAATTACGATCTGATCGTGGGGCACGTCTTTGCTCTCTACCGTGATGTCTGATCTGCCATAGACCGGATAGCGTTCGTTGATCAAACTGTGCATAACCGCTTCAGGATCATCGGTTTGCAACAGTGGCCTGTTTGAGCGTTTGCGAACCCGTTTCATCAACAGCTCAAAATCAGCCTTCAGCCACACCGAGATTGCCTGGTCTGCAATGGCCGTGCGGGTCGCTTCGCTCATGTAGGCGCCTCCACCGGTTGCCAGCACGCGAGGAGCGTCATGCAACAAGCGATCGATGACCCGGCGTTCGCCATCGCGAAAATATTGTTCACCATGTTCTTCAAAAATTTCCGGGACAGTCTTGCCGGCAGCTTTCTCGATTTCAGTGTCGGCATCGGTAAAAGGCATGTTCAATTTCTTGGCCAGACGTCTGCCGATGGTGGTTTTGCCAGCGCCCATCAGTCCGATCAGCACGATGCTGCGACCGTCGAGCCGCGACACGATAGTGGCAATGTTATCGTCTGATGTGCTGGTTTCGGTCACAGGTGTTTGAACTCAATTCAGGTCTTCAGCTTGCTCGGCGCTCTGATTTTTCACTTCTAGATCATCCTGCAGCCAGTTGAAACCACCGGCAATGATAAAAACAGGCTCGATTTCATAACTTTTGGGGAGATGTTTCTGCCACGCGCGATCGTTAGCCTCTTGTGAGCGTTTATCGGTTCGTGTCCGTCTGGATCAATGCTTGCAAGCGAACTGAAGTGCCGGATCCATCCGGAAGGCAAGCCGTCGGAGCGCAAACACTTTGCGGTTTGGGCTGGATTGTTGCACATTGCGGGTCGCCAGGAGCAAATCACACCTATCTGCCTAGGAGCATATTGACCGTTATGCCTGACAGTCTTCGCTTTCTGTTAATCGTACTGTGCTTGGCTGGTGCCGGGTATGGCATAATCTGGGGTCTGGCCAATTTTCCGCCCGAACAGACAGAAGTGGTGAAGCAGCTTTCCAATGGTGTTTTCGACAACTGACAGACATGATGGTCGACAAGTCGCTGCACCAGTCGGCAATGACAGGATTGTGGCGTTGTTTCTGGAAATGATGAGTGCCGAGCGCGGTGCATCCGGAAATACTCTTTCAGCCTATGCCCGCGACCTGGAACACTATTGCAGCTATCTGAAAAAGCGTGGCTGTGCTGCTGGCAGTGCCGGGACGAACGAGGTGCGCGACTGGCTGAGCGAATTACAGGCAGAAGGGCTGGCAAGTTCCACGATTGCCTGCAGATTGGCCGCGGTTCGGCAGTTGCACAAATTTGCCTATGCCGAAGGCATTGTGAACGATGATCCCGCAGGCGGTATTGCCGGGCCTCGCACAGTCCGTAATCTTCCGAAGACGATGAGTGTCGGGCAGGCGGAAAAGCTGTTGCTTGCAGCCCGCGAACAGGCTGTGCGTGCATCCGGCAAGATGCGTCTGAAGACGCTGAGAATGCTGTGTCTGATGGAGGTTTTATATGCAACCGGATTGCGGGTGTCCGAACTGGTCAGCCTGACTGTCGGCATGGTTTCCGGTGATGATCGGTTCGTTACCGTGCGCGGCAAGGGCGGACGAGAACGGATGGTGCCGCTTTCACCGCCCGCGCGTGCCGCAATCGATGCTTACCTGGATGCTGTGAAACAGGCCTCGGATATGGTGTATCTTCCACCGGCGCAATTCCTGTTTGCATCTCCTGGCAAGCAGAAGCACCTGACACGTCAGCATTTCGCACTGCTGCTGAAACAATTGGCGGGTCTTGCCGGGCTTGATGTGAACAAGGTGTCCCCCCACGTCGTGCGGCATGCGTTTGCCAGCCATTTGCTGCAGGGCGGCGCAGATCTGAGGTCGGTTCAACAGATGCTGGGTCATGCAGATATTTCGACAACCCAGATCTATACGCACGTAATGCCGGAAAAATTGCGCGAAGCGGTGGAAAGTCATCACCCGCTCAACCGTTGAAATGGGTCGCTGTTACTGAGATCTGGTATAAATAGCCAGTTGACATCGCATCGGGGTAACGCCAGTTTGCTCGATATATTCAATAGGGTTCGGGCGAGGGTGGAAACTGTGCTTCGCGCAGTTACGGTTACATGAATCATGCAGACATTTCTTGACTTTGAAACGCGCATTGCCGAGCTGACAGGCAAGATCGCCGAGTTGAAATCCATCAATGAAGATGACGGATCGGCGTCGATTGCGGAAGAAGTGAAACAGCTGGAAGTCAAGCTTTCAAAGTCACTTGCCGACCTTTATGCGAACCTTGAGCCGTGGCAGAAAACCCAGGTTGCCCGGCATCCGGACCGTCCGCATACACAGGACTACCTGGATACCCTGATCAGCGAATTCACGCCGCTTGCCGGAGACCGGAAATTTGCCGAAGACGATGCCGTTCTCGGAGGCATGGGGCGGTTTGAGGGAGAGCCGGTGATTGTCATCGGGCAGGAAAAGGGTGCAGACACCAAATCCCGCCTGAAGCACAATTTTGGCATGGCGCGGCCGGAAGGCTATCGCAAGGCCGTCCGGCTGATGGAACTGGCGCAGCGCTTCAACCTGCCGGTGCTGACTTTTGTGGATACTGCAGGCGCCTATCCCGGCATTGGAGCTGAAGAACGCGGCCAGGCTGAAGCGATTGCCCGCTCAACCGATTGCTGTCTTGGACTTGGTACACCGATTGTTTCAACCATTATCGGCGAAGGTGGATCGGGCGGGGCGGTTGCCATTGCAACGGCAAACTCGGTTTTGATGCTCGAGCACTCGGTGTATTCGGTGATCTCGCCGGAAGGCGCCGCCTCGATTTTGTGGCATGATTCAGCCCGCGCCAATGAAGCTGCGACCGCCATGCGCATTACGGCATCTCATCTGAAGGGACTTGGGGTGATTGATACAATCGTGCCGGAGCCGATTGGCGGCGCACACCGCGCACGCGCTGAGGCCATGCAATCAGTCAAGCAAGCGATTTCAACTGCACTGATGCCGTTCAAGCACATGTCCGAGATCGAGGTGCGTACACAGCGGCGGGAAAAATTCCTCGCGATCGGGCGTACGCTTTCGGCATAGATCGGGCTGGATCAACAAACCGCTTTAGAGAATCTGGCTCAGGAACTCTCTGGTGCGGGGATCCTTTGCCCGTTTGAAGAACGTGGCGGGCGGGCCATGCTCAACAATCACACCTCGATCGGTGAAGTAGATGTGGTCTGCAATTTCATTGGCAAATCCCATCTCGTGGGTTACCAGCATGCAGGTCATGCCTTCGGCAGCCAGATCCTTGATGGTTACGAGAACCTCCTTCACCGTTTCGGGATCAAGAGCCGCTGTTACTTCATCAAACAGCATGATGTCCGGGTTCATCGCCAGTGATCTTGCAATGGCAACACGCTGCTGCTGGCCTCCCGACAATTCTCCGGGATAGGCGTCTTCCTTGCCTTCCAGCCGCACCTTCTTGATGAGGCTGCGGGCGTGGACTTCAACCTCTTCCGGAGACTGCTTCAACACCAGCACCGGTGCCATCATGACATTTTCAATCGCGGTCTTGTGAGGAAACAGATTGTATTGCTGGAACACCATGCCGACTTTTTTGCGGAGCGCCAGTTTGTCGAGATGAGGAGTGTTGACTTCCTGACCTTCAACCTTGATGGAGCCTGCCTGAATGTCGTTGAGGGCATTGATGCAGCGGATCAGGGTGGATTTCCCCGAACCCGATGGTCCGATGATACAGATCACCTCGCCTTTCATTACATCAAACGAGACGCCTTTCAGCACCTCAAGGTCGCCGAACGACTTGTGGACATCCTTGAGGGATACAATTGGCTCGTCTGGAGTCCAGGTGCTGGTCATGATCGAATTCCTATTGGTTGACCGCAAAGCGATTTTCAAGTTTACGGGTCCATAAAGCGATGGGGTAGCTGTAGATGAAGAACCACGACATCAGCCACAGATACATCGGGATGAGGTATTCGCTGCGGCCTTCTGCGGCCAACGCATCCTGCGTCAGTGTCATGCCGTCAGCCACCCCGAGAATGGAGATCAGCGGTGTTGACATGGTCAAAATGCAATACCAGTTCATCCATGGCGGAACCATGCGTTTGATGCATTGTGGAAGAATGATGCGCCACATGGTCTGGGTGCGACTGAAGGCCAGACTTTCTGCGGATTCCCATTGGCCTGTCGGTATCGAGCCTACAGCACCGCGGACAATTTCCGAGACATTGGCCATGATCGGCAGCGACAGGGCAAATGTTGCCTTGGCCCAGCCGGAGACTTCGATGCGCGTGTCGCCGATATTGATGTAGAACGGCAACAGCAGCATGAAGTAAAACAGCAAAACCAGCCACGGGGAATTACGGAACAACTGGGTGACGATCCAGCAGGCACGCTTGATAAAGCGGTTGGTGGATACCTGTCCGAGGCCCATCCAGAGCCCCATGAAAGTTCCCAGCGCCATGGCAATAAAACTGACCACGATATTGAGAATAAAGCCGCCAAACTGGCCCTGGGGACCGAACATCATCAGCGGGGTCCACTTGACCAGTGTTTCCCACACGGTCTGGCTCTTGCCGCCAACCATCTGTGCATAGGCACTGTCGACAAGGATCCAGGATATCAGCACCAGCGCCAGTGCGAGACCAAAGCGTTTGCTGGTGGCGATGCCGGCCCAGTCGCGCGCATCCCAGGTGGCGGCCCCGGGGCGAAACGGCAGCATGACAGGCAGGTCGGTGCCGGTTGAACCTGACAAGTGTTTCATTGGCCGAACCCCGGAACGCGAATGGCCTTTTCCCAACGGTGCATGAGCCAGACAAGAATGCCGACAAGCACCAGATAGACAATCCACACAACGTTCATCATCTCAGGCACATTGTATTCGTCAGACCAGATCTGGTTCGAGATATACAGCGTTTCAGGTACCGCGATCGCATAGGCAACCGTGGTGGTCTTGACCAGATTGATGAGGTTGTTGTTGAGCGAGGGAAGGCATACCCGATACGCCAGCGGGAAGGTGATGTAGCGGTAAATCTGGAACCGTGAATACCCAAGCGACTGCGCGCCTTCAATGGTGGATTTAGGCACTGACTCGATGCCGGCACGGAATATCTCGGTATTGAATGCACCGGCGAAAAACGACAGGGCGATGACTGCCCAGCCATAACTGCTCATGATGCCGCCGCGAATGCCCAGCATGCCGGACAGCGCTGAATCAACGGCAAAGTAGAAAAAGTAAAGTTGCACCAATGGCGGGGTATTGCGGAAAAATGCGATGTAACCGCTCATTACGCGGCGCACCCAAACGACCGGCGACATTTGCAGCCAGGCACCTGCCATGCCGATGACGATGCTGGCAAGCACACACACGAATGACAAATGAATCGTGGTCCATACCCCACTCAAAAAGCGCGTACGGTCCAGTTCGTCATAAAATATGGTGAGCTTGATGCCGTGGGCTTCCTTGAGCCACAAGAACCACTCTGCAACTGTCTCCAAAAGCCCCTCCCGGTCAGGTATGCAGTTATTTTGCAGTTATGAAAAATACAGAAGGCCCGGCGGTTTGCCGGGCCTTCCCTGATTGCTGTTAAATTACTTTACTTCGCCTTCGTCAAGGACGTCATCACAGGCCTTGTCGCCAGCGTTGCATTTTTCCATCATGTTGACGACCCATTTGGTCTCAGGAATACCCCACTTCTTTTCCCACTCAACGACCTTGCCTGACTTGTGCCAGTCAATGATGGCGGCAGACAATGCCTTGCCGATAGGTTCGTTCACATCTTCCTTGCGAACCGCCGCGCCCCAGGGAGCGTCAGCGACAACCGGTGTGGTGATCGAATAGTCTTTCCACTTTTCAGGCTCGTTTACCTTGCGGGGAATGAACGCTGAATCATCATATAGCCAGCCGACACAGCGGCCGTCGAGCAGGGCAGCTTCAATTTCCGGCACGCCCTTGAACACAATCATGTTGGCCTTGTTTTTCTCGCCCCATTCCTTGTTGTACCAGGCACCCTGGGTACCGCAGATGTTCTTGCCTTCAATGTCGGGCCAGTCCTTGATTCCGGAATCCTTGTGCCCAAAGATTGCAACTCCTGACGAATAATAGTTAGGCTGCACGATGCCGACAACTTCGCGGCGTTCAAGCTTGTCCGACATGGTGGCGATCATCAAGTCGATCTTGCCCTGTTCCAGAAACTGCATGCGGTTGGAGGCAACAACCGGAACGACTTCGACCTCGATGGTCTTGCCGGCCTTTTCGCCGATGCGTTTTGCAAAATCCGTGGCCATGTCGACTTCCATGCCAACGATATTGCCTTGGGCATCGCGCATGCCCCAGGGCGCGTAGTCAGCCTTGGAGCCAATGACGATCTTGCCGCGTTCGATGATGTCCTCAAGCGTACCTGCGAACGCAGTGCTGGTGATTGCCATTACAGCAGCGGCGGCAACTGACGCTGCCATGGCAACTTTCATAGATTTCAACATTAATGATTTCCCTGTTTGTTGTGGAAGTTTTGACGACCAGATTGAGGGTGCCGACTTGCAACTACGCCCGGACGTTTTGCAGTCGACAAACCACCCGAAAATCAAGTCTACGCCGGAAAAAGTAAAAAACGCAATGGTCTCAACGGGCTGCGATCCGAATTAGGGCAGGCGCGCGACGCATAGGTACGCCTGAGTTCACAGCGGTCTGCCGCAAACTTGCCGCTTTGCTCGGCGATGTTTCCGCGGAACACTTACAGAAGTTGCGTGGATGTATGGCCTTTGATCAGATTGGGTGTGGTGCTCGCGCTTATGGCGTCTGCCGGCTACGTGCTTTATCGCGTTGGCGCGACCACGCGCGTCGCGGACCGGTGGCGCGCTCCTGATCCGCAGACATTCAGAAAGCAGGCATGGGCAGAACTGGATGCCCGGCAACTCAGGCCCGGCATGCCGGTGTTTATTCGGATTTTCAAACAGAGTTCGCAGCTTGAGCTTTGGTTGCAAGCCAGGGGCGGATGGGAGTTGTACAAGACAATTGAAATCTGCAACTGGTCCGGTGGTCTGGGGCCAAAGCTGAAAGAAGGCGACAGGCAGTCGCCGGAAGGATTTTATACGGTGACCAAGGCGCAGTTGAACCCCAACAGCCGGCATCATCTTTCGTTCAATCTAGGCTTTCCTAACCGCTATGATCGCTCGCTTGGTCGCACCGGGTCTTTTCTGATGGTGCATGGCGGTTGTTCATCAAGTGGATGTTATGCGGTGCGCGACCATGAGGTCGAGGTAATTTACCGGCTTGTCGAAGCTGCACTGAACAATGGGCAGCGTTCGGTTGGTGTGCATGCCTTCCCGTTCCGGCTGGAACAGGCCGCACTTGATCGGCACAAAGGCTCCAGGTGGTATGGTTTCTGGTCCAATCTGAAGAACGGATACGATGTGTTTGAACACCGGGGCGAGGTGCCCCGCATGAAGGTTGCCAATAAATCCTACGTGGTTAATTGAGCGTTAGCGTGTTGTGTTCCACAATGGCTATTTTGAGCAAGTTTTCGGAAATCGGATTTGTCAGACATGAGCAATGACAAGACATTGATGAGCAGGCTGACGCGCCGTGCGGTTTGCGCCGGCGGTGTTGCGGCGTTGGTTGGCCTGGCTGCGTGCAGTACGGATAAGGCGCTTGAGCCCCTGTCTTCCAAGATTATGGCTGATCTGCAAAGAAACGGCCTGAAAGTGGGCGCGCCGGCCTTTGTCCGGGTGTTCAAGGAAGAAAACCAGATGGAAGTCTGGCTGCAACAGGCCTATGGGCCATTTGTGCTGTTTCGCACTTACGCTATTTGCAGTCGGTCGGGGGTATTGGGGCCGAAGTTCAAGGAAGGCGACCGGCAGGCGCCTGAAGGCTTCTACATGGTGTCGCAACGCCAGATGAATCCGAAGTCAGACTATTATCTGTCTTTCAATCTCGGCTTTCCCAATGCCTATGACAAATCCCACGGGCGGACCGGTTCGCATCTGATGGTGCATGGCGGATGCCGTTCGGCAGGCTGCTATGCCATCACCGATGACCACATCAAGGAATTATTCTCGCTGGCGCGCGAAGCGTTCCTGTACGGTCAGAAAGAGTTTCCGGTGCATGCCTTTCCGTTCCGCATGAGCGAGCAGAACCTGTTGCGCTATGTGGGCCACCCGCACGAATCCTACTGGCGCGATCTCAAGGCGGGGTATGACTATTTTGAGCAGAAGCGGCAGCCGCCTACCGTGGCCGTCAAGCAACAACGCTATGTTTTCCTGCCGCACAATATCAATGTACCGCCGGAGTTCGAGGTGCAGCAGGCGTTTGCGGACCCGCTCGCCCCGCAACTCATTCGCGGCTGGCGGGCAGGGGAGTGGAAGTAATCCGAAGTGCCCGTATTAACCAATACGGATGCTTTAAAGCGGCCAGACGATCAGGATCATGGGTAGTGAAACCGCCAGGATAATGATCTCCAGTGGCAGTCCCATGGGCCAGTAATCTCCGAAACGATAGCCGCCCGGCCCCATGATGATGGTGTTGTTCTTGTGGCCGATCGGGGTCAGGAATGCACAACTTGCCGATACCGCAACGCCCATCAGCATGGCGTCCGGGTTGACGTTCAACTCCTCGGCAATCTTGATTGCAACCGTGGCCGCGACCAGCACCGTCGCCACATTGTTCAACACGTCCGACAAGGTCATGGTGACGATCATCATCATCATCATCATCATCATCATCATCATCTTCAGCACGGGAGCCGAGTTGAAAATTACCGGGTGTCCGAAATATCCTGATGCACTGCGACGAGCACGGCGAGTTGTTTGACAAGATGTCGCTTGGCAAAGTTCGGCAGCGCACTGACAAACGTACTCCATTCGTAAAGATAGAATTTCGAGTGAATTCGTTACTTCAAGGCATCTATGGCATGGTTAAACAAGGTCTTGTCAATTTTGTCCCTGGCTGTATCGAGCAGCATTCGTTCAAGGCTTCGATTTTCGTCCGAGAAAAAAACTTCCCCATTCTTGATCATTGTGTCGTAGATGCGAATGGATGCTTCTGCGGCGTCACAATCAGGTAAATCAACCAGCAATCCCCGATACCCCAAGCCAGGCAATTCGTAAGGTAGCGGAGGCGCTAGTGGAGTAGCCTTCATAATGTGGTGGCAAATCTGACTGGCGATTTCCGGTGCCAAACCCCATTCAGGGTTTGGCATTCCGGAAAGTATGTCTAGTACAACAGTCGCAGGCATGGGCTTTGCTATTACTCCGACTAGATCAGGATGATTTTTGGTTGAATCAACCAGAAATCATAAACCTGATCGTTTCCAAAGTGTTAGAGTAACTTTATGGGTTCAATTGAACCCGTGTTGCTCTAGTTTGATCTACAAGTTTTGATCAAAAACGGCATTGCATCAGTTTATTGTGACCCATTTGCCAGTGATCATATAGGTGCAAAAATCAGTGTATGAGCCGCGGTCACAAGTCCTGGGATCGGTAATCTTGTTGCCACTGTTATCTACATCCCTGACGGTGGTCCCTCCTGGTTTATGAGACCAGCAGCCAACGTCGTCTTGCCTGTACCAGTGATAATCAACACTCGGCCAAATGACCAGTGCTACGTACCAGCCTCTACTTGCCGGAAGCGGGGTGTTGAAGCCTGTTGCCGGCTTCAATCCGTCGCTTTGTGCAGAAGGTTGCACGCCTTTACACGATAAACCGGTTATTGGCTTGCCAGTCGCTCGACCCGGCTGGGCAAACGTATTTGTGGCCTGATTGTTCGCATAGTTATAACAGTTGTTGTAAGGCTGGCGTGTGGGAATGTTCCAGTAGCCGGGATTGTAAGCGGGAGCATCGGCGGCTACACACGTGGGGCAGCCAGACCCCTTGAGGGCCTCTGGAAAGCGGAGTTCCGGTTTTCTCAGGATGTCTCGTACATGGCTGGATATGACATCATCCACGTGCCCTCTGCCCGTGGACAGAAGATAGTCTTCAAGTTCTTGAATGCCTGAAATATAATAAGATCCATCACTCCCACCCTCAGATTCCATCAAAAGTTCGGGGCTTTCATCTTGCCGTCCAATGGGTGAAACGCGAATTCCCCTATATCCAAGTATGTTGGATGGCTTGGATTCCTTGTATTGGCCTGCAAAGTCTCTGGACCTGCTCTGTATTTCTTTGGCGTCTTCATCAGAAACAACCCAGTGCGGGTTTTCTCGACCAGAGAAAATATCAAGTGTAACAATGTAAGACATAATAACCTCCTTGGTCTGTTATGGAAACAAATCATGCCATTTCTTAAAAATCTATCTGTGATTATTGCCACATATTTTTTGTGTTAATTTTTATATCGGTGCAATTAAATAGACGAATGCAACAAAATCGGTCAAATCGGTCAAATCGGTCAAATCGGTCAAATCGGTCAAATGGGTCAATAGTCAGTTCCTTTGGTATGACAGCATTGAGTCAATGCAGATCCGTGCGCCAGAGCACAAACCGAACATGTCGTCATCCTGCGTCATCGCGGAAAAGACGGGCTCTTCCCGGATCATAACGACTGCGCGCAATTTGCATATATTTGAAATTTTGCTGCTGGCATTTCGTTTTGGATTTGGCAGGAGAGTCAATCAATTCATCGCTGACGGACTCGCCTGCCAGACCCAACCGATCAAAGCGGCCAGACGATCAGGATCATGGGTAGTGAAACCGCCAGAATAATGATTTCAAGCGGCAGTCCCATGGGCCAGTAATCTCCGAAACGATAACCACCCGGCCCCATGATGATGGTGTTGTTCTTGTGGCCGATCGGGGTCAGGAATGCACAGCTCGCCGCTACCGCAACGCCCATCAGCATGGCGTCCGGGTTGACGTTCAACTGCTCGGCAATCTTGATTGCAACCGGGGCCGCGACCAGCACCGTCGCCAC
>JBDNEZ010000259.1:0-2979 GCA_041690095.1 Anderseniella sp. | reverse complement strand
CGCCGGTGTCGGACGAGGCCTGGGTGATGGAGATTTTGCCTTTCAGATTGTCGGCACCGATCTGGTCGATGACAGACTGGTCAAACATGCCGTCAGCACCATAAAACTTTGAGAACAGTCCGTTTTCAAGGCTGTTCTTTATTATGGTGATACCGCTTGAACCGTAATAGGCAAAGATCGCAATGGCTTCCGGGCCACCGGCTGTCAGCGTCTGCAACTCGGCGCGGTACGATGCCTTTTTCGGCTCGTGGGCCTGATTGGCCGTGATCTCGCCGCCCATGGCCTTGAACTCACGCTCGAACACCGCAGCAATACCGGCATTGTAGTCATCATTGGAATAGGTCATCGCGACCTTCTTGATGCCGGCCTTGTTGATCAGTGTCGCAATGGCCAGTCCCTGATAGGCATCAGACGGAGCAACCCTGAACATGGTATCGTTGTCTTTCAGTTCTGTTATCGACGGTGCAGTTGCGGAGTCCGACAGTACCACGACACCGGCAGGAATGGTCACAGCCTGCACGGCAGCATTGGTGGCACCCGAGCAGCTTGGCCCGACGATGGCCACAACCTGTTCCACATTGACAAGCTTGCCGACGGCGTCAACCGAGGCTTTCGGATCGCAGGCAGTGTCGCCTACGACCATTTCCAGCGTGTCGCCCTTCAGCAGACCACCTTCGGCATTGATCTGGTCGCGCGCCAGGTCGCGGCCTTTCATGATGGTTGCAACCAGTTCGGCGATCGGGCCGGTCACACCGCCGGCAGAACCGACCTTGATGGCGTCTGCATGGGCTGCGGTTACAAATATTGCAGCAGCACAGGCAGATAGCGCCAGTCTTCTCACGATTTTCATACTACTCACTCCTCCACTGATGACAGTTCACAAGAACTGTCTTACTTCAACTGTCAGTATCATGACTCATTTTTGCCCGGTGATGAAGGGCGTGTTTCCGGCAGCATTCCTTGCGGGTATTTTTGCAGGAAGAATTGCAGCACCAGGCCGATAATGAAGATACGGATATAGGCTGTGCGAATGGCCAGTTCTGACGGCAAATGCGTTGTCAGGATCTCCGACGCTGACCACAGCGTCCAGATCACAAACGCCCCGAGCATCGCACCTTTGTTGTTGGCACTGCCGCCAACCACCAGCATCACGAACACAATAAAGGTGGCCAGCAACGGGTCGGTCGCATTCGGATCGATGAACTTCAGGTAGTGAGCCATGAAGGCACCGGCCAGCGCCATGATCATGCAGCCGATGACAAAGCCTTCCATGCGGAAAGTCTCGACATTCTTGCCGGCCGCCCTGGCCGACGTTTCATTGTCGCGAATGGCTGTCATGACACGGCCCCAGGGTGATTTGCGCGCGACTTCCAGCATCACATAGACCAGTGCGAGAGCGGCCAGCACCAGGCCGAGAAAGGCCAGCTGGTTCCACGGTTCCGGCAGAGTCTCGAATGGCTTGGGGATCTGCGATATGCCGCGCGGGCCGTTGGTAACATCCGTTTCGTTTTTCAAAATCAGGCGAAATATCTCCGCGATGCCAATGGTGGCGATGGCGAGATAGTCACTTCGAAGTTTCAGACAGACCTTGCCGACACCGAAGGCGATGATGCCGGATAACAGCATGGCGGCAATGGCTGCCACCACATAGGGCAGTTCAAATCCGCCAAGGTGACTTGTATGCGGGGATGTTGTCAGAATGGCCGCGGTGTAGGCACCAATGCCGAAGAAGCCTGCAATGCCCGCATTGAACAGCCCCGTAAAACCCCATTGTACGTTGAGACCAAGCGTCAGAATCGCGTAAATGCCGCCCATGGTGAGCAGGGAAATGATATAGAGCCCATAGCCGTAAAGTTGCTGGTCCATCTAGAAACTCTTCCCCCTGAACAGGCCGGTAGGCCGCCACAGCAGCATGATGATCATGATGAAAAAGGCAATTGCCTGCTTGTAACCGGGATTGAACTGCCACAAATCTCCCAGCCAGGGATAGGTGGAAATTTCCTCCGCAATTCCGATGATCAACCCACCGGCCATCGCGCCATAGGGCTTGCCCACACCGCCAAGAATGGTGGCCGCAAACATCGGCAGCAGCAGGTTGAACCCCATCATCGTGTCGACCTGGGTATCAACGGCGAGGAATACGCCGGCGGCACAGGCAAGAGTAGCGCCGACGACCCAGGTTGTGCGAACAACTTTTTCGGTGTCGATGCCGGTGAGCCGGGCAAGTTCCGGAGAATCCGACATGGCCCGCATGGCCTTGCCGATCTTGGTGTAGGTCAGCAGGTAGTGCACCGCGTACATGAGGATCAGCGCCCCGCCGATAATATAGATGTGCTTCGGCGACAGGCGCAGATAGTCGAACCAGATAATCGGCATCTGGATGCCCGGCAACACGGTTTTCAGCTGCACGCCCCAGAAAAACTGTACAACGGAGCGCACCATCAGCATCAGGCCGAACGATGCAATCACCAGAATGATGGTCGGCGAGTTTCGCAAGGGTTTGTAGAACCCCCGGTCGATCAGCAGCACACTGGTGACCGTCAGAACCATCGACACAGGCAACAGCAACAACGGGTGAATATCGGTGAACTGGACCAGGGACCAGGTGAAGTAGACGGCCAGTGTCATGGTTTCGCCGTGCGCAAAGTTGGCAAACCGCAAAATGCCGAAAGTCATGGTGATGCCGATGGCACCGAGAGCATAAATCGAACCAAGCACCAGGCCGGGGATCAGGTAGAAGTTGATGAACTCGTTCATGGCTCAGGCCTTGCCGCCTGGAACCGGCTGTTTGCCGCCGCCCAGGAACATTTCGGCCACTTCGGGATCGTTCAGAAGGTCCTGGCCACTGCCTTCAAACCGGTTTTTGCCATCCACCAGCACATACCCTCTGGACGCGATGCCCAGGGCCTGCTTGGCATTCTGCTCTACCATCAGGATAGGCGTGCCGGCACTGTTGATCTTTCTGACGGTTGCGAAAAT
>JBDNEZ010000258.1:0-3793 GCA_041690095.1 Anderseniella sp. | reverse complement strand
GATCTACCCGGCATCCTTCTGGCGATACGAAAATGCCCGGACAAAACGGGCGACCAGATAGTCACCACAGGTGATTGCATCGTATTTTGGCGTCATGCCTGGCTGCACTGTTTCTGCAGGATCGATCAGGGTGTCGAAGTCGGGATCATAGGCCAGCACGAGCGACAGTCTTTCGCGGCCCGAGCGGTTGATGACCCGGTGTGGCGTGGAGCGGTACTGATCATTGGACCAGCGCGCCAGCAGATCGCCGACATTGATGACCAGGGTGCCGTCAATCGGTGGAGCCACAATCCAGTTGCCGTCAAGATCCTGCACTTCCAGCCCGCCGGTATTGTCCTGACATAAAACAGTCAGCACGCCAAAGTCCGTGTGGGGTCCCACGCCAAACCGGCCATCTGCCATAGCGCCAGACTGTGGCGGATAGTACACCATTGAAGCGCGGCTCATGGGCTGGTCATGTCCGCGCAGCAACTGGTCTTCGGACAGTCCGAGCCCGATGGCGAATGCCCGCATCAGCGCCTTGGCCACTGCGTGCGCAGCGTCGAAATATGCCATGGCTGCGGGTTTCAGTCCGGCTTGGCTTGCCGGCCATTGGTTGGGGCCGCGCAACGGGCAGGGTGGCAGGTTGCAACCTTCGCCTGCTTCAAGGCCCCAGATGAAGCTCTCCTTGAGATCTGCCGTGGCGTCGTCCTGCATTTTGGCGCCGCCGCGACCCAGAAAGCCCCGGTGATATTGGTTGACCCTTATCGCGTCCTTGATGTCGTCCGGCAGCCGGAAGAATTCCAGTGCCGCATCGCGCGCTGAGTTTATGACTTTGTCAGCGATGCCATGATTTGCAGCATAAATAAAGCCGATGTCCTGGCTTGCACGGTGTATTGCCTGCGCCACGCTCATCGGATCCGACCCATCCAGCAGCGGCTGCAGATCAATAACCGGAATGTTGTCGTGTTTCATTGCTTGTCGGCTTTCGAATAGTAGCCAACGACGTCGCCAGCCAGCGACACGCCCAGCCCATTGAGAAGCCGGTTGGCATACGCGAAATAGGCACAAACCTGGTTGACCTCAAGTATCTGGCCATCGTCCACCCCATGAGCGCGCATCTGAAGGATGTCGTCCTCGCCCATATCGCCGGGGGTCAGGGTCAGCTTGCGGGCATACTGCAGCATTGCCAGTTCTGCGCCTTTGAAAATCTGGTCCAGTGCATCGTCGCGCATTGCCTGGTGGATGCGTTGCGCCTTGTCCTGGTCGCCAATCAGATGCGTGGCGTTGGCAAAGTGGTTGGCGAAGCTGTACGGGCAGTCATTCAGGAAACTCACATATGAACCCACGACCTCCTGCAACCACATCGGCACTGTATTGGCATCGTCGTGCAGGACGGAGCGATACAGGCGCAAGTGTCCGCGCATGGTATTGGGGCGCAGCGAGTGCACCCGCATGACATTGTCAACGGTGCCTGCGGGCGTGCGCACTTCACCAAGTGCATCCAGCAGATCGGTTGATGCCTGGTCGTCGTCGATCATCTTAATCCATGCACTCATGCTGGTTCTCCAGGCTGGCTTGCAAGTTTGCGGAATTCATCTACGCCCCAACCGATGTCGGTCTCGATCAGGCTGCTGGCCAGCGCTGCATCGCGGGCACGGATTGCCGCTGCAATCTTGCTGTGGAACAGCCGCCACTCCTGACTCATGCCATGCCGGCGCACGCCGTGCGCCAGGAACGGGCCGGACTGCGCCCACAGGTTCTCGATGACATGGACAAGCTCTTCATTGCGCGCTGCAGTGTAGATGGTGAAGTGGAAGGTATAATTGCGGGCCAGAAATTCACGGATGTTCTCGCGCTCGATATCTTCGTCCATGAGTCTGGCGAGTTCGTCGAGCCGTTCGATCTGGCCCTGGGTCATCATGGGAGTTGCCAGTTCGGTTGCAATGCCCTCAAGCCGCGCGCGAACAAAGAACAGGTCAGAAGCCTGGCCGGGTTGAAGTTCGCTTACCCTGAAAGATCGTTTGGTCGCCGACGACAGGGCGCGCTCGGAAGCGAGCCGTTTGAGCGCTTCGCGCACCGGCATCTGGCCGGAATCCAGTTCTGCTGCAATGCTGCGGATGGACATGCGATCACCGGGTTGATAATCGCCGAGTATGAGGGCCCAGCGCAGTCTCTGGTAGATCTGGGCATGGAGCGGTTCGCCATCGGACACCGGTGGCTGTGTTATCCGCTTCTGGTCATTTGCACCGGTCATTGTGCGACTTTCAAGGCGGCGTCCCGGTTGCGGGCAACATCGTCCAGCCAGTCTGTGCGCATCTCGGGCACGGACGACAGGAGCAATTCAGTATAGTCGTGATGGGGCGGTTTGAGAATATCTGCCGTCGGTCCGTTGGCCACGATGACGCCATTGCGCATCACAGAAATATCGTGGGAAATCTGTGCCACGGTCGAAATGTCGTGCGATATGAAGACATAAGCTACTTTCAACCGCTTCTGCAGGTCATCCAGCAGTCGCAGAATAGCCTGGGCAACGATTGTATCCAGCGCCGATGTGATCTCGTCGCAGATCACCACGCGTGGTTCGGCGGCCAGGGCACGTGCCAGGTTCACCCGCTGGCGCTGGCCGCCTGACAGTTCCCTGGGTAACCGGCGCGCATACGATGCCGGCATTTCAACCAGTTCAAGCAACTCGTCAACACGCCGGGCGGTGTCTGCGCCGGACAGGTTGAAATAAAACTGCAAAGGCCGTCCCAGAATTTTTCCGACGCTATGGCGCGGGTTGAGTGCGGTCTCGGCCATCTGGAAAGCAAACTGAATCGAGCGCAACTGGTCGCGGGTGCGTTGTGCGATCTCGGGTGCCAGGACCTGTCCGTCCAGTGTGACCTGACCACGCAGCGGTGCCTTGAGCCCGGCGATCACACGTCCAAGCGTTGTCTTGCCGGAACCGGACTCGCCGATGATGCCCAGCGTTTTGGACTCTGCAAGCTCAAGGCTGACGTCGTCGAGAGCGATGAATTCAGATTTGCCGCCGAACGCAGCTGTAATATTGTCTACCTTCAGCACGGGATGCTGCCGGGCAGAGCGCGAAACGGATTTGTTTGCCGGGACTGACCGGGGCATGATGTGGGCGGCGGCGAGCAATTCGCGCGTATAGTCTTCGCGCGGCGCATGCACAATCTGTTCGACGTCTCCGTATTCGACCATCCGGCCATCCTTCAGGACAAGAATGTGGTCGGCGATCTGGGCCACGACGGCAAGGTCGTGGCTGACATAGATTGCAGAGGTCCTGCGTTCCCTGATCAACTTCTTGAAGGCATGGAGAACTTCTATCTGGGTGGTTACATCCAGCGCCGTCGTTGGTTCATCAAGGATCAGCAGCTTGGGATCGCAGATCATCGCCATTGCCGCCATCAGCCGCTGTAGCTGACCTCCGCTGACCTGGTGAGGATAGCGCCGGCCTATTTCTTCCGGGTCGGGCAGGTCGAGTTCCCGGTACAGCGAAACAGCTTTCTCGCGAGCTTGCGCGGCTGACATCAGTCCCTTGATGATCGGGGTTTCAGTCACCTGCAGGTCAAGCCTGAGTGCGGCATTGAAAGCTGCAGCTGCACTTTGCGCAACATAGGCGATATCAGAACCGCGCAGTTTTCGCCGGGCCGGAAAATCCAGGGACAGTATGTCGGTGCCTGCCAACTCCACAACCCCGCCGGTGATCACGCAACCCGGGCGCGCATAGCCCAGGGCCGCCAGCGATATTGTCGTCTTGCCCGATCCGGATTCACCAATCAACGCCAGCACCTTGCCCGGTTGTATC
>JBDNEZ010000257.1:0-5662 GCA_041690095.1 Anderseniella sp. | reverse complement strand
CTGAGGTCTGGCGCAAGTGACAGGGTCCGGTTTGGCCGTGGTCGTGGTGGAGCCAGGGTTGATGCTGCAGTGCTGGCTGTTCAAGTACACAAATTTGCCTGCAGACACTCGCTTTCCGGCTCAGCGACGGCTGAATTTGATCCTGGTTCAGTTTTTAAAAATCAAAAAATCAACAAACAATAATCTGCCAAAGCCGGTTTCATGGGCAAGATAGTCTTCCGAACCCGTCTTGCAGGGGATTGACTGTGCTGGCCCATGACCATTGGCCTGAGCGCAGCGATACCCCTGTAAGCTATACAAGGACAATGCCCCATGATCCGTACCGGCGCGCAGTACAAGGATTCGATCCGCGACACCCGTGAAGTCTATATCAATGGCGAACGGGTTGCCGACGTCACCACGCACCCGAGTTTCAAGTCGATCGTGGATGTAAGAGCCCGCATCTACGACATGCAGCACGAAGCCGCCACCGCAGATATCATGACGGTCGATGTCGACGGCGAGCGCCAGGCCATCGGCAATGCGCTGCCCTATACCCAGGAGGACTGGTGGGCCAAGCGCCGCGCCACCGATACGATCCTGGAAGACATCGGCGGCATTGCAACCCGGGTCGGGGATGAAACCGTCGGCGAGATGTGGTCGCTGTATGATGGCCAGGACGTGCTGTCGGAGATCGATCCGCAATGGGCGAAGAACATCGAGACCCATATCCATTCGGTACTGGCGCGCGACCCGTTTCATGTATCGGCCAATACCGATCCGAAAGGCGACCGCTCCAAGGCACCGCAGGACCAGGACCCGGCCATGCTGCTGCATGTGGTCAAGGAAACCGATGCCGGCATTGTCGTGCGCGGGGCCAAGTATGAAACCGCCGCCGCCTATGCCAACCAGGCCTTCACCAAGCCGACCATCGCCAACTGGGGCAATGACGCGTATTCCGACTATGCGGTCGGCTTCATCTGCGATCTCGGATCGCCGAATCTGAAATTCATCTGCCGGACCGGATTTTCCGGCCGCGCCGATGCCCGCGACTATCCGCTGTCCAACAAGTTCGATGAAGTCGATACGCTGGTGATCTTCGACAATGTGCTGATCCCGTGGGAAAACGTGCTGTTCTACCGGCACACCAAGGCGGCCGCGTTCATTCGCGCCACCCTGCATCGCTATTCGGCGTTTGCATTCGTGCAGCGCAATCTCAAGTTTGCCGACATGCTGATCGGGTCGGCACTGTTCAATACCCGCCAGACGGGCCTCGACAAACAGCCCGCGGTTCAGGAAAAGCTGGCCGAACTGGCCATGTACCGCGAGACCATCAATGCCCATCTGACAGCAGCCATCACGCTGGGCGAGCGGTCGCCGGCGGGCCTGATGATGCCCAACCAGTCATTGCTGATGACCGGCCGGGTGCATGCCTGTTCCAACCTGTACGAGGCGATCAACACCACCCGTGACCTGTGTGGCGGGCAGATTTGCGTGACGCCGGATGTGGCCGCATTCGAGGCACCGGAAACCAAACCATGGCTGGAAAAGTACTACACGCTCAATGATGACTGGATGGCGGAAGACCGCCGCAAGCTGCTGGCCTTTGCCCGCGACCTGGTATCGTCCGACTATGCCGGCCACCGGCTGGCCTTCCAGATGTTTGCGCAAAGCCCGCGGTTCAACCAGATGGGCGCGATTTATCGCAATTTCGACTGGGACGGCCCGCTGGACTTCGTCAAGAAGGCTGCCGACCTGTCGGACAAGGTGCGCCCGGACAGCGGCCGTGTGACCGGCGATGGCGCGGTCAACAAATGGTACACCGACAACAGTATGCTCAAGGCAGCCGAGTAGGCGGTGATGGAAGTCGCTGCACAAGACCCAGATATCAGGGGCCTGTTCCTGCAGGGCATGGCGTGCGCGGCCAATACCGTCAACGTGGTGACCACCGACGGCACGGCCGGGCGCGCCGGTGTCACTGTGTCGGCGATGGCTTCGGTGTCGGCTGACGGCGATGCCCCGACCATGCTGGTGTGTGTGCATCACCTGGCGGCGGCAGCGCAGATCATCCTGGAAAATGGCTGTTTCTGCACCAACATCCTGCGCGATGACCAGTCGTTCATTTCCGACACGTTCGCCGGCCGCCTGCAAACGCAGGACGGTGACAAGTTTTCCTGCGTCGACTGGACGCCGATGAAAACCGGGGCGCCGCGGGTCCGCGATCCGCTGACGGCGTTTGATTGCCTGGTGAAGAGCAGTGAACGGGTCGGCACGCACTACGTGTTCATCGGCGAGGTGCAGGACATCTTCGTGGCAACCGGCGGCAGTCCGCTGATTTTCGCCAATCGCATGTATGGATCACCGGTGACGATTTCGCCGCCGCGCAAGCAGCGTGCCGAACACGACACCCTCAAGATCGGCAGCCTGCACACGTTTGGTCCGTACCTGCTGCCGAGCATCATTCGCAAGCTGGAAGATGAAGTCGGCCCGATCGATCTGGACCTGCATGAAGGCGATCAACGCCACCTGCTGGAATTGTTGCGTGCCGGAACTATCGACCTGGCGTTCGTGTATGATCTGGATCTCGGTTCGGATGTCACGGCACTGACGGTCTCAGAATTGCCGACATATGTGCTGCTGCCGGAAAACGATCCGCTGGCGCACAACGCGTCGGTTGCGCTGGCGGATCTGGTCGACAGACCGATGGTGCTGCTGGATGCATCGCCGAGCAGGGATTATTTCCTGTCGATGTTTGCCAGTGTCGGAGATCCGCACGTCGCCTATCGCGCCGGTTCGTTTGAAATGGTGCGCGGCATGGTGGCTCACGGTCTCGGATACAGCCTGCTGGCGACCAAGCCGGCCTCGGCGATGAGCTATGACGGCAAGGCGCTGGTGACCCGCCCGCTGGCCGATACAGTCGAGACCACCAGCCTGGTGCTGTCGCAACGGCGCAATGTGCAACTGTCGAAGTCCACCGAAGCCTTCGTCTGGCACTGCATGCAGATTTTCGGACTGGACATGGACTGTGCATTAGCAGAAACGCATCCGCGATCAACAGGAGCTGAAAATGACATTTTCATTGGTGGCACGGTGTGCCGAGACCGGCATGTTCGGTGTGGCAGTCTCATCATCGTCACCGGCGGTCGGCGCCAGGTGCGCCTATGCTCGCGCCGGCGTCGGGGCGGTTGCCAGCCAGAACATCACCGACCCGCAACTGGGAACGCGCGCGCTTGTACTGATGGAAACCGGCGCCAGTGCCGCACAGGCCATCGAGGTGCTGCAAAGCTCCAGCGACTTCATCGAATATCGCCAGGTGCTGGCCGTCGACAGTAGCGGCCAGACCGCCATACACTCCGGATCCAATACGCTGGGTGCCTGGGCCGAAGCCAAGGCGATCAATGTCGCCAGCGGCGGCAACCTGCTTTCAAGCCGCCAGGTGCCGCAGGCCATCGTCGATGGTTTCCTGAATGCCAAGGGTCACATCGGTGACCGGTTGATTGCCGCCATGCTGGCCGGTGTCGCAGAAGGCGGCGAGGAAGGCCCTGTGCATTCTGCCGGCATGATAATTGTCGACAAGGTGGCCTGGCCGGTTGCGGAACTGCGCTGTGACTGGAGCGAAGACTGCCCGATCGAAAACATTGCGACGGCTTGGCAGATCTACAAGCCGCAGCTTGATGCCTATCTGCAGCGCGCGATCGACCCGCGCGAGGCACCAACCTATGGTGTGCCGGGTGATGAGTGAGACACCCGAACACAACTCCGCCTGCTGCCGGACGCATTGCGGCCGGTGCCGGTAAGCCGATGCGCATCACACTGAAGCAGCTTGAATATTTTGTCGCCGCTGGAGACATGGGCTCGATCAAGCTCGCGGCGATGCGCATCAATATTTCGCAGCCATCGATTTCGTCGGCGATTTCGCATCTTGAACGGGAGTTCGCGGTGCAGCTGTTCGTGCGCCATCATGCACAGGGGTTGGCGCTGACATCGGTCGGCAAGACCATGCTGCGCGAGGCCAAGCTGATGCTGCGCCAGGCCCAGGGCCTGTATACCATCGCCGGAGAGCTCAACAACGAGATGCGCGGCCGGTTGTCGGTGGGGTGCATGGTTACTCTGGCGCCGATGATTGCCCCGGAACTGGCGCATGCGTTCTCCAAGCGGCACCCGGGCGTTGACCTCAACATGGTTGACGGCAGCCACCTGGACCTGATGAGCAAACTGCGGCAGGTCGAGATTGACGTTGCCATCAGTTATGATCTGCAGGTGCCTGGCGACATTCAGTTCGAGCCGCTGGCAAGCCTTCCGCCCTATGTGCTGGTGTCGCGCAATCACCGGCTTGCGCGGCGCTCATCGGTTGAGCTGAGTGAGCTTGCTGCTGAGCCGATGGTGATACTCGACCTGCCGCAAAGCCGGGAGTATTTTGTTTCGCTGTTCGAGCGCAAGGGCTCTACGCCGGTGATTGTTGCGCGCGCCGCCAACCAGGAAGTGGTGCGCACCATGGTGGCCAACAATTACGGCTATACGATTTCGAATGTGCGTCCGAAAAATTCCGCAGCCCTGGATGGCCGCAAGCTGGTGTCGGTGAAACTGGCAGGCGAGCACCAGCCGATGCGGATCGGTATTTCGACGCTGGCCCAGGAGCGCAAGCCAATGATCCTGACGGTGTTTGAAGACCATTGCCGCGCCCTGATCAGCAATACCCGCATTCCCGGCATGGCCGGAGGCGAGTGAAGATGGCCCGTGACCCCAGATATGATGTGCTGTTCGAGCCGGTCAGGATCGGCCCGGTGACGGCGAAAAACCGCTTCTACCAGGTGCCGCACTGCAATGGCGGTGGCTATCGCGACCCGTCTGCGGTGGCTGCCATGCGCGCCAGCAAGGCCGAAGGCGGCTGGGGGGTGATCTTCACCGAGCAGTGCGAAATGCATCACACGTCGGAAATCACGCCGTTTATCGAACTGCGCCTGTGGGACGACAAGGACATTCCACAACTGGCCAAAATGGCCGGACGGATGAAGGAGTATGGCGCACTGGCCGGCATCCAGCTGGCCTATTCCGGCATAAACGGCCCGAACCTGTACACCAAGGAAGTGCCGCTGGCGCCGTCTGCCCTGCCGATCCGGACCTTCACCAATGATCCGGTGCAGGCACGCGCCATGGACAAGCAGGATATCAGGGACCTGCGGCGCTGGTTCGTCAACGCCATGCAGCGCTCGCGCATGGCGGGGTTTGACCTGGTATGTCTATACGGCGCGCATGGTTTCGGGATTTTTCAACACTTCCTGTCACGCGCCACCAACCAGCGCACGGACGAATATGGCGGCAGCCTGGAAAACCGCGCCCGGTTCGTTCGCGAAGTGATCGAAGACGCGCACAATGCCATTGGCGATACGATGGGCATTACGCTGCGCCTGTCGCTGGATGAAATGATCGGTGAGCTGGGATTTGCCAATTCCGAAGTGCGTGACTTTGTCGAAATGCACAAGGATATGCCGGATCTGTGGGACCTGGCGCATGGCGCCTGGGAGGACTGTTCCGGCCCGTCACGCTTCAAGGAGGAAGCCGCCCAGCAGGACCTGGTGCGCGGCATCAAGGCTCTGACCAGCAAACCTGTGGTCGGCGTCGGTCGGTTCACATCGCCGGATGTGATGGTGAAACAGATCAATTCCGGGCTGCTCGACCTGAT
>JBDNEZ010000256.1:0-4629 GCA_041690095.1 Anderseniella sp. | reverse complement strand
TGCAACCCAGTCCGGCCAACGCTTCTCCTCGGGACGCACCGCTGTTTCATAGCGTCGCGACACACCTGCATCCATCAAACCGACAGCCAGCGACTGCAATGTCAGAATGCGAAATCTGGATACCGGTTCATCCGGCAACAGTTGTTTGTCGCCTGCGTGGTGACACAGGTACTCGCAGATGACCCGGCTGTCATACAGGGATGTTCCATGGTCTGTAACCAGTGCCGGTATTTTGCCGAGAGGGTTATCGGCGGCAACCGCGTCATTGACCCTGTCCGGCAGGAAGACCCCGGTATCGATCAGTTCGATCTGGTCGGAGATGTTGAGCTCATGGGCGGTTACCGTGACCATGCGTACAAAAGGTGAGGCCGGATTGTGATGAAGTTTCAAGGCTGGTGCCTCCCGTTCAGGTGTGGACGTATTGAACTGAACCTAACGGAGAGTTGCCAGGCTCGCCAACTGAAAAACGCCAGACCACCTGTGATTGTCCGCAAAGCCTGCTGTTATATCAAAGGAACTGATTGCACCACAAATTCGGCAAACGTTTTTGGTAGACGATAAGGGCATTAGTAGGCCACATACGGGTGAACCTGCAAATATAACCAAGGTTACATCAAGGAGAACGTTATGGGAATTTTCGATTTCATCAAAAGCGCCGGCAAGGCGCTGGGCATCGGTGGTGATGATGCGCCCTCTGCGGACGCCCTTAAAAAGGAACTTGATTCACATAAGCTCGGCACGGAAAACGTGAAAGTGGAGATTGATGGTGACAAGGCTATCGTCACAGGTGATGTGGCCGACCAGTCAATACTGGAAAAAGCGATTATCGCAGTTGGCAATACGCTCGGGGTGTCCAAGGTCGAAAGCAAATTGACTGCGCCTGCTCAGAAGGACCCGGTCTTCTACACGGTCAAGAAGGGCGATAATCTGTGGAAAATCTCGGAAAAGCATTACGGCGACGGCAAGGGATCAAAATACAACGTGATCTTTGAAGCCAACAAGCCGATGCTGAGCCATCCGGACAAGATTTATCCCGGCCAGGTATTGCGTATTCCCGAACTGGATTAGCGTTTGATGGCAATGGCCGCAGGACATCATTCAAATGATATCCGCGGCCATTTCATCGTTCGGCAGTTTTTCGGCGTGCTATACCAGATCTCAGCAACAGCGACTCATTTCACCGGAGCGATTTTTTCCGTCGGCAAGGCGCGTGTCGTGCCGTGGTACATGTACCACAAGCGGCGCGCAACGTAGCCGGCGGGAACAAGCGCCCGGCCCTTCGGGTGGGTCATAGCGGCCCATCGGGTGCGTTGCAGTGCTTGCCCGATGCACCCCCATCGCGCTGCGCACCGCGCCTGCCCGAGTGAACCGCTATGATCCCATGAAATGGGTCGCTGTTACTGAGATCTGGTATTAGTTTTAGCGACGCACTTCGTCGACGTGGGCGCGCGAGGAATTGCGCATGGCTTCGTCGACAACGTCAATGTCTTCGACCGTCTTGCCGACAGGGAACAGGGAAGCACCGGCCAGTTTCACATGTGCCCAGGCAAACGGGATGCCGATTATGGTAACTGCATTTGCAACCGCAAATGTCAGGTGCATTACCGCCAGCCACCATCCAGCCAGAACAAACCACACTATATTGCCGACAAGCCCCATGGCGCCGGTGCCGACATCTTCGCGTCCATAGAGCTGATCGCGGGAAATCACATCACGACCGAAAGGCCACAAAGTGTAGTTCGCGAGCATGAAGCACGACCGTGCCCAAGGCAGCCCGATGATGGTGATTGCAGCCACAACACCAACCAGGAACCAGGCAATGGCGGACCAGATGCCACCAAACAGCAACCAAAGAATATTCAGGATAAGTCTCATCGCTGGGAACCCTCAAAAGTTTTCAATCCGCCCGTATATGGGTATACTGACCGGGCAATTCCAGAACCGGGAGACATTTGATGTGGCGCGACAGCAGGCTTTGCCAACTACTGGATATTGAACATCCCATCGTGCAAGCGCCAATGGCTGGAGCAACTACACCTGAAATGGCGGCAGCAGCATCCAATTCCGGCGCTTTGGGATCACTTGGCTGCGCGATGTTTGCGCCCGAGCGCATCAAGCAGGACGCGCAAGGAACCAGGTCGTTGACCAATCGCTCGATTAATCTGAATTTCTTCGTAAATGCGCCACCCAGTCATGACCGGGTGAAGGCCGCCACGGCACGTGCCCGTCTGGTCTCATGGTATGACAAGATGAAGGCGGGGGATGTACCCGACCCGGTCGATGGACATACGCCTTTCAATGATGCGATCTGTGATGCCGTGCTTGAGGTATCGCCAAAAGTCGTTAGTTTCCACTTTGGATTGCCTGATGCGCGCCTGGTGGAACGCGTGAGGCAGGCAGGGATTGTCGTGTTGTCATCGGCAACCTCGGTTGCCGAGGCGCGGTGGCTGGAAGACGGCGGGGTCGATGCCGTTATCGCGCAGGGTTATGAAGCAGGCGGACATTCTGGCTGGTTCCTGTCGCGCGGCACATCGAACGTGGCCGGAACGATGGCGCTGGTTCCGCGAATTGTGGATGCAGTCGAGATACCGGTGATTGCCGCAGGCGGAATTGCCGACGGACGTGGAATCGCTGCAGCCCTGATGCTGGGGGCAGCCGGGGTACAGATTGGGACAGCCTTTCTGACGACGCCCGAAAGCATGATCGCGCCCGTGCACAAGGCCGAGCTACTGAAGGCATCCGGCGACGACACAATGTTGTCAAAGGCATTTTCCGGGCGCACTGCCCGCACGCTGGTAAACGACTATGCGAGCGCGATGGACGGGGTCAGCGACTGGCCGGACTTCCCGCTGGTCAATGCCATGACAGGACCGTTGCGCAAGCAATCGGCTGAAGCGGGCAGGCCCGACGCTGTGGCATTATGGTCCGGGCAAGCAGTTGGCCTGAACAGGCAAGCGACTACCGCTCAAACTGTGGAGCGACTGGTGGCCGAAACAAGATCGTGCCTGGCGCGGTTTGCATGAGCGTCAGTCTATTTGAAGTCGTGACAGTCGTTCGCGATATTGGTGAAGGTACCGGCATTGCGTTCAGTGTCAAACCAGCCTTCCGCCACCCTGGCTGATTGACTGCCGGATCATGGCCAATGCTGTACCGATTGCAGCATGGCGCACCTCATCGCGGCCAATATCACCATAGGTCATGCGGGCATGATGGGTGGGCATTTGCGACCGGGCGCAGGCAAGGTGAACCAATCCAACCGGTTTGTCCTCAGACCTGCCACCGGGTCCGGCGATTCCAGTCACGGAGACTGACACATTTGCGCGTGAGTTTCGCAATGCACCTTCAGCCATGTCACGGGCAACCTGTTCCGACACGGCTCCATGCTGATCAATCAGTGCCGGGGAAACATCCAGCATTTCTGATTTGGCTGCATTGGAATAGGTGACAAAGCCGCGATCAATCATGTTCGAGGAACCGGCGACACTGGTCAATAATCCTGCAATCAGGCCACCGGTACAGCTTTCCGCAGTGACCAGCATCAGCCCGCCTTCGCGCAGCATGTCCAAGGTGTCTTTTGCCTCAATGATCAACTGACGATCAAACATCCATGTTCACTCCGGCAATCGGATCGTAGCGGTTGCTGCCGCTGCGATGCCTTCTTCGCGCCCGGTGAAACCCAACCATTCCGTTGTAGTGGCTTTCACCGATACCCGGCTCACGTCGACACCAATCATGCGCGCCACATTTTCGCGCATAGCATCCACATGAGGACGCATTTTTGGAGCCTGACAGATAAGTGTCAAGTCGACATGGGAGATTTTACCGCCGCGGTCGGCAACCAGTTTTGCAGCGTACTTGAGGAATATATCTGATGCAGCGGCTTTCCATTTGTCGTCAGTTGGCGGGAAGTGCTTGCCGATATCGCCTTCACACAGCGCTCCCAGAATTGCGTCTGTCAGGGTATGCAAACCAACGTCAGCATCAGAATGGCCCTTCAGTTTCCGGGTGTGCGGTATTTTGAGCCCGCATAGAATGACGTGGTCGCCATCCTCGAAAGCATGAACGTCATAACCGTGACCCACTCGTATATCGCTCAACATGTTGGTTTTTCCTGTGCTCAACCGGTCGTCTGCGTGGTGCAGATCTGAGGTCGTGGTGATCTTGTAATTTTCCGACATGCCCGGGATTACCGCGACATTCAGCCCGGCCCATTCGGCAATTGAAGCGTCATCCGTGAAGTCGTTTCGGCTGCTGCGCGCGGCGGCTGAATGAGCGGCCAGAATGTCATCGAAACGAAACCCCTGTGGTGTCTGGGCACCCCAAAGACCTGAACGGTCGACTGTTTCGACTATGACACCATGTTGTTCGCGCTTCAGCGTATCAGCCACCGCAATAGCTGGAATACAGCCAGGGTACCGGGAGGTTTTTTCGATTATGGCGGAAATGGTTTCCGCGGCGACGAACGGCCTGGCCGCGTCATGAATCAGCACGATGTCAGGCGCCAGCGACGCAACCGCCTTCAACCCGTTGAACACTGATGCCTGGCGGGTCGCGCCACCTTGAACGGGGGCAGGGAGATCCAAACCCGATACCGCGTCATGATAGAGTTCCTCATGGTTTTCACCAATA
>JBDNEZ010000255.1:0-3691 GCA_041690095.1 Anderseniella sp. | reverse complement strand
TTGCCACTTCACCGTGGCCCCAGCGCAGTGAATTGGCCGATTGTCATGGGCTCCACGAAATCGGGCTATAGCTGGTTTTATCCATCCGATGGCCTCGATGAAGGCGACAGTCTGTTGCAATGGGAATGCGAGATCGGACCGGACGATACGGTCATCGACCTCTACTTCAAGAAAATTTACCCGTCTGCCGTCAAAAGCGTTATTGGGGTCTGTGATCTGTTCCGGTCGGGCAAGCCACCGCGCATCGTGCCTGATGAGGCCGACGCAACCTATGAGCGGCGCTGCACCAGGAAGCACGCGAGCATTGACTGGAACAAGCCGGTGAAACAGGTTTACGATCTTATTCGTGGTACCAACCCCAGTCCCGGTGCCTGGACGACGCTGAATGGAGCCGAAGTGCAGGTTTACGACTGCAAACGTGTGCCCGGTGACGGCGTTTCCGCCAAGGTCACGAGTGTCTCGGATGAAGGCGTCGTCGTGCAACTCGTTGGCGGTCGGATTTGCCTCAAGCGGGTTCGGCCTGCCGGTGGCGAAAAGATCGCCGCTCAGGACTGGGCCGAGCAGGCAGGTGTGGGTGCCGGAACAATATTGGGCAGTTAGAGTCCAGGCTTGAAGCCGGGAAAAAGGAAACCGACTATGGCAGTTCGCAGACTACTGGTTCCGATCCGTATGGATGGCAAGGGCGAAAATGTCCTTGACCATGCGCTGGCACTTGCCGGCAAAGCTTCGCATATTGAAGTGATCCACTGCAGGCCCAGCCCGAAAGACCTGATCCCGTTTGGCGTCTCGGTTCCGTCTATCCTGCGTGATCAGATCACCCAGTCAGGCGATGAACTGGCCACTGCCGAAGAACAGCGCGTCGCCGAAATGTTTGAACAACTTGCGGCCGCTCGAAAACTGACCGTGATTGCCCCGGGCAAACCCCACCCCGCGAACAAGCAGAGTGCAACCTGGCGCGTTGAACGCGGCAAGCAGGCTAACATTGTGTCCTCGCGCGGACGTCTTGCTGATGTTGTGGTGGTGGCACGTCCCGATCGTGATCGGGCGATTGGCCGAAACACGCTGGAAGCCGCACTGGTAAATACGGGGTCACTGGTCATGATGTGCCCGCCGATTGCGCCTCCAAAGCGGCTCGGGGAGCATGTTGCAGTTGCCTGGAATGGTTCTCGCGAGGCGGCCCGTGCCCTGGCTCTGGCAATGCCGATTCTGGTACAGGCAAAAACCATCTCGGTTTTGACCGTGTCAGGTGAACAACTGGAACTCACCGGCGCTCACGTGCTCAGTTATCTGGCCGACCATGACCTGAAAGCCCAACATCTGGAAATTGCGGCTGAAAGCTCAATTGGCAAGACATTGATTGACGGTGCCGGCGTGGCTGGTGCGGATTGTCTTGTGATGGGAGCCTATGGATCAAGCCGCGGTCGTGAACTGGTGTTCGGAGGAGCGACGCAGTACGTTGTTGATCATGCAGATATGCCTGTATTGATGGCGCACTAGAGCACATTTGAAAGTGATCAGGCCGGTGGTTTTTGTGCGAACCAGCCCAAAACCTTCCTGATCGGGAATCTTGAAACGAAAGGAGTAACCACTGGGCGGAAAAACATCGGGAAATCTGCGACAAGCTGTCCGGTTTCGCTTGATGCCGACCGTCAATCTGATACGATCTACCCGTCATCTGGTATACCACACGCCAAGATTTCTTGATTTTGACTTGTATATCAGATGGTTCCACGATGTGGATAGATACCGGAGTTAAGCCTGCGGCAGAAAAGGCAGTCTGGTGACCAGGGTTTCAATTTTGCAGCAACAACCTATTTCAGCTGTTGTATTCAACGACCCCAAAGGGAGAAAATGGAATGAAACTTACTAGAAGAATTGCACTTGGATTCATGTTTGCAACCGGGATGATGGCTTCCGTCGTCACCTCGACCACCCCTGCATATGCATGGGAGCCCACCAAGCCGATCGACTTTGTCATCATGGCCGGAGCCGGCGGTGGTGCTGATCAGATCGCCCGCTTCATTCAGTCTGTGGCAGAAAAGAAGAAACTGACGGTGCGCCCGCTGGTGCCAAACAACAAGGGTGGCGGTTCAGGTGCAGAAGCCTTGATTGCTCTGAAGGGCGCAAGCGACCCCGATCATACTATTCTGGTGACCCTGAACTCGTTCTTCACCACTCCGATCCGTCAGCCGAAACTGGACATCGACATCCAGACGTTTACACCGATTACCATGATGGGTGTGGACCCGTTTGTGCTTTGGGTACACAAGGATTCAGGTATCACAACGTTCGAACAGTGGCTGGACAAGGTCAAGGCCGAAGATGGCAACTATATCATGGGCGGCACCGGCAAGGGTCAGGAAGACTCCATCGTCGTCGCGTGGATGGAAAAGAACTTTGACGTAAAGATCAAGTACATCCCCTACAAGGGCGGTGGTGCTGTGGCAAAAGACCTTGCTGGTCAGCAGATCATGGCGTCGGTCAACAATCCGTCCGAAGCTCGTGGTTTCTACGATTCAGGCGACCTGATTCCGTTGATCGCGTTCTCTGACGAGCGCTTGCCGAACCTGCCTGATACCCGCACGGTCAAGGAACTGGGCAAGGATTTCTCCTACTATAACCAGCGGGCTGTTGTCGGCGCGCCGGGCATGTCGGATGATGCTGCAGCCTACTATCGTGACCTGTTTCAGAAAATCTATGACTCTGAAGAGTGGCAGGCATACATGAAGTCGGAAAGCCTTGAGCCTCTCGTCATGGACGCTGCCAAGCAGAAGGAATACTGGACGACCCAGGTCGACCGGCATGCCGAACTGCTGAAAGAAATGGGCGAGTAAACTCGAGACCCGCATAAACAGGTCCGGAGCAAGTATTCGGTCTAATTGACCGGCCCTTGCTCCGGGCACCTCAACGTGAATGTCATCTTCGCGACAGGGTAGCTGTATCCTGCTGCTGGATGATACGGGAGAGCAAACGCCATGCGGCGCGCAGAAATAATCACAGCTGGAATCCTTGCGTTTTTCTCTGTCTATCTGATGTGGAAAAGCACTGAGCTCGATATTGGGTACATCAAGGGTGAAGGTCCAGGCGGCGGTGCATGGCCATTCTGGCTGTCAGCCGTCATGCTGGTCTGCACCGGCTTCATCGCCTTGAACTGGGTACGCCGCACCTCGCCACCGTCTCAGTCGGGTGACGTGTTTCTCGACGCCTATGGCAAGAAGATGTTGCTGCTGGTCGGCGGCGGAATTACGGGTTTCATCGCGCTGGTGAACATCATTTCCATGTACGGGGCAATGTTTGTTTTCCTGATTTACTATCTCCGGTTTCTCGGACGCCACACTTGGACAATGACCATGACAATCGGGACACTCATTCCGGTTGGATTTTTCTTTTTCTTCGAAGCACTCATGCGCATCACTTTGCCGAAGGGCATGAAGTTTCTCGAGCCCGTTTTCAACTTTCTGAACACAATCATCTACTGATCGCACACGCCAGCAATGCTTGCCGCCAGCGAGGGACATAGACTCAAATGATGGAAATTCTCGGACAACTCGGTGACGGCTTGTGGCTCTCGGTTCAGCCGGTCAACCTGATGCTCATTATCATTGGTGTGACGCTAGGCCTGTTTATTGGTGCAATGCCGGGGCTTGGCTCGGTTAACGGTGTCGCCATACTGTTGCCGATCACCTTCCTG
>JBDNEZ010000254.1:0-4389 GCA_041690095.1 Anderseniella sp. | reverse complement strand
GGTTCGTTCTGGCCGTCTCTGTCTACCGTGTTTGACTATGTAAACCGCGCCATGCCGTTTGGCCATGCGAGTTCGCTGGAGGCCGATGAAGTCTACGCGGTTACCGCGTATCTGTTGAACCTGAATGACATCGTGGATGATGATTTTGAGTTGTCGAAACAGAACTTCGTTACCATACGGCTGCCCAATGAAGCCAATTTCATTGAGGATCCACGCCCCGACACGCCGGTTTTGTCCAGTGGTGTCGAACCTTGTATGAAAGACTGCAAGCCTGAGGCCGTCAATATCACCAGTACGGCGCGGGTTCTGGACGTGACGCCTGATGACGCGAACAAACCAGGCGGCGCGGTAGATTGATGCTGCTGCCGTTTGCTGTATCCTGATCGTTTCCAAAGTGTTAGAGCAAGGTTTTGGGTTCAATTGAGGCCCGTGTTGCTGTAGCCCGGCAGCCTTCGCATCAGGAACAGACTTCAGATGAACTTCCAATCCGGTTCAGATCATGCAGCTTTGGTTGACGCTGTATCCAGGGTTTGTCAGTCGTTTGACGACAGGTACTGGCTGGACCGCGACAGCGATGGTGAATTCCCGTTTGAGTTTCACGCCGCCATGGCCGCAGGCGGGTGGCTCGGCATTACGATGCCCGAAATCTATGGTGGCTCGGGGCTCGGCGTAACTGAAGCGGCCTTGATGATGAAGACGGTTGCCGCGTCCGGCGGCGCTTTTGCAGCAGCCTCTGCCATCCACATCAATTTGTTCGGCCCGCACCCGGTTGTGGTGCACGGCTCGCAGCAACAGAAGCAGCGCTGGCTGCCGCGCCTGATCAGCGGGCAGGATCGGACATGTTTTGGCGTGACCGAGCCGGATGCCGGTCTGGAAACCACCCGCATCAAGACTTTTGCCAAGCGTGCCGGGGACGGCTATGTGGTGAACGGCCAGAAGATATGGACCTCCACTGCACAACACGCAACGCACATCATGTTGCTGGCGCGCACGACGCCTTACGAGGAGTGCGACAGGAAAACCCGTGGCCTGAGTCTGTTCTATACACCGCTTGACCGGTCGTGCATCGAGGTGCGGGAAATCGGGAAAATGGGCCGCAAGGCAGTCGATTCAAACCAGGTGTTCATCGAAAACCTGACAGTTCCCGAACGTGACCGCATTGGCGAGGAAGGTGCAGGCTTCGAGTATCTCCTCGACAGCCTGAACCCGGAGCGCATCCTGATTGGCATGGAAGCCATCGGTATTGGCCAGGATGCTGTGGCCCGCGCGGCGAAGTATGCCTGCGAGCGTGAGGTGTTTGGCAGGCCGATTGGTCAGAACCAGAGTATCCAGCATCCGCTCGCCGAAAGCTGGATGGAGCTTGAAGCTGCAGAACTCATGGCCATGAAAGCCGCCTGGCTGTACGACAACAAGCAATCGTGCGGACCGGAGGCCAACGCCGCCAAGTATCTTGCTGCAGAAGCAGCTTTCAAAGCCTGCACGCGCGCCGTAAAGACCCATGGCGGCATGGGGTATGCAAAAGAGTATCATGTCGAGCGACTGATGCGCGAAGTCATGATCCCCGTGCTGGCACCGGTCAGCCAGCAAATGATCCTGAATTACATTTCCGAACGGGTGCTCGATTTGCCCCGTTCCTATTGAGGTTGGCAAAAATGACAGATCTGTCTGCGACACCTCACGGCGCACTGCACGGGTTGAAAGTAGTCGACCTGAGCCGGGTCCTGGCCGGTCCGTATTGTACGCAAATTCTGGGTGATCATGGCGCCGACGTGCTGAAAGTCGAAGCCCCGCAAGGCGATGAAACCCGCCGCTGGGGACCGCCATTCGTCGATGGCTCTGCAGCCTACTTCATGGGCGTCAATCGCAACAAGCGCGGTATGGTTCTCGATTTTACAATGGACACTGCCCGAACCACTCTGGCCGGTCTGCTGCAAGGCGCGGATGTGCTGGTTGAGAATTTCAAGGCCGGCACGCTGGAGCGCTGGGGGTTCGGGCGCGATGTACTGGAGAAAGACTATCCTGGGCTGGTCCATTGCCGCATTACCGGTTTTGGTGACGATGGCCCTTATGGCGGGCTGCCCGGTTATGATGCAGCGCTTCAGGCCATGACGGGCCTGATGAGCATCAACGGCGAACCGGAAGCCGAACCGCTCAGGGCAGGGGTACCGGTGGTCGATCTGGTGACCGGGCTGAACGCTGTCATCGGGATATTGCTCGCCTTGCAGGAACGCCGCAAAAGTGGCCTGGGGCAATTGGTTGATGTGTCCTTGTTTGACAGCGGCCTGTCGGTTCTGCATCCCCACTCCGCCAACTTTCTGGTCACCGGCGACCTGCCGGCCAGAACCGGCAACGCTCATCCAAACATTACGCCCTATGATACATTTGACACGGCGACCGGCCCGATTTTTCTGGCAATTGGCTCGGACAGACAGTTCGCGGGTCTGTGTGACATGATTGGTGTATCGCACCTCGCTTCCGACCCGCGGTTTACCGGCAATGCGCAACGCTGCGCACACAGGGACGAGCTCAAGCAACAGCTTGAAACGGCACTTGCGGGGTTTCAGGTTGATGATCTGGCAGATCGGCTGATCCGCAACGGCGTACCGTGCGCGCCGGTATACGATCTGGCGCAGGCACTCAACCATCCACAGGCCCAACATCGCAACATGGTGTGGGAAGATGACGGCTATCGCGGTGTGGCACCGCCGGTGCATTTGTCGAGGTCGCCTGCCAGCCTCAGGATGAAGCCACCAAAGCTGGATGGATAAGCTCTGCTGTGCATCGCACCGGGTAAACCCCCTGCGCTGGCCTGATTGCACATTCTGCCTTTGGTATTAGTAATGGTAGGCAGCTATACTGATTTCCAATCCACAGAAATCATGACGGCGCAAACACATGAGATACCACGAAGAAGATTTGGAATTTGCCCGCGAGTATGATGCCGCTTTTCATCAGGGACCGCCGCGCAACACTACCGTTTTCCTGATTGCGATCCTTTTACTGTTCGGAGCGTTCCTCGGCTGGGCATACTGGGCCCAGCTGGATGAAGTCGCGCGTGGCGATGGACGGGTCGTGCCGAGCGGCAAGAACCAGATTGTACAAAGCCTTGAAGGCGGGATTGTTGATGAGATTTTGGTGCGCGAAGGCGCTGTGGTGAAAAAACACGACCTGCTGCTTAGAATTGACGATACCGGATTTGCGTCAAACCTCGGCGAACTGCAGGCCAAGCGAGCCAGTCTGGAAGCTCAGATATTCCGGCTGCAGGTCGAGTCGGCAGGTGAGTTTTCCAAGGGATTGGAGTTTCCCCAAGCAATGAAAAAGGCCACGCCGCGCACAATTGCGGCCGAGGAAGAACTGTTCAATGCCCGGCGCAGAAGCCTTGCAGGCCAGGTGACGGTGCTTGTCGAACGGGTCAAACAGCGCCAGCAGGAGCTTCGCGAAGTCGAAGTCAACGTCAAGCGCCTGACCCAGACCCTGGAACTGGCACGCCAGGAAGAGAAATTGAAAGCACCGCTTGCGCGCTCTGGCGTGATCCCCAAGACCGATGTCATCAAGCTTCAGCGCGAGATTGCAGACATAGAAGGCCAGTTGCAGGGGGCGCAACAATCCAAACCCAGGCTTGAAGCAGCCATCCGCGAGGCCGAGGCCTTGCAGAAGGACCAGTTGCTGACAATGCAGCAGAAATCGCGCAGTGAACTGAGTGACAAGGTGGCAGAATTGGCCATTGTGAACCAGTCGATGACCGGTGCAACAGACAAGGTGGAGCGAACCGAAATTCGCGCGCCGGTTCCCGGCATTGTCAACAAGCTGAACGTCAATACCATCGGCGGCGTTGTGAGTGCCGGCCAGGCGCTGGTGGAGATTGTGCCGCAGGAAGAAAGTCTGCTGGTGGAAGCCAGGATAAAGCCCAGTGATATTGCATTTGTGCACCCCGGCCAGAAGGCGCTGGTGAAGATTACCGCCTATGATTTTTCTATTTTTGGCGGCCTCGACGGGACGGTTGAACAGATTTCAGCCGACTCGGCAATTGATGAGACTACACGTGAAGTCTATTACACTGTCACGGTTAAAACTTTATCGAATAAATTAGATAGCGATAAAAACAATCTCTCTATCTTTCCCGGAATGGTCGCCAGTGTCGACGTTATAACGGGGAAGAAAAGTGTCCTGCAATACTTGCTTAAACCAATCAACAAAGCTTGGGGGGAAGCACTCAGAGAAAGATAAAAATAGAAATATTTTCTCAACTGTTGCTTCATCATACCCGGCCACTGCTTCATCAAACCGAAAATTCAACGAAACCGGGAATTCTGCAATTGGTGGTCTGACCAAATGGCTGCTTGCGGCCATTCTGGTGCTGCCGTTTGTGAGCGGCGGAATTGATCCCGT
>JBDNEZ010000253.1:0-5721 GCA_041690095.1 Anderseniella sp. | reverse complement strand
GCCAACCGGACGATGGTCACTTCAATCTCGATCCGGCCACGCCGGTTGAGCAGGTGCGTCAGGCAAATGCCGCCGGTTTTCTGCGGCAACCGGTTGGGTACCAGGCGATCCAGCAGGGCATGGGCATCGGGCCCGGCAACCTCCAGCTTGGTGAAAGCGGTTACATCCATGATGCCGACACGCTCGCGCACGGCCTTGGTCTCGAACGCCACAATGTCATGCCAGGCCGGGCGCGAGAAGGCATAGTAGTCGCGCTGTTCCAGTGGGTTGCGGGCAAACCAGCGCGGGCGTTCATGGCCGTAGACTTCTTCGTACACGGCGCCTTTGGCCTTGAGTTTCTCATACAGGGTTGATGGCTTGACCGGACGTCCCGCCTGCCGGTTGAAGTGCGGAAACGGGATTTCGTGACGCAGGCAGTAATCTTCCTTCGCCTTGATGATCTGCCATTCGGGTTTCGCATAGGCACCGAAACGGCGTGGATCGAAGTCGCGCATGGAAATATCTGCCGCGCCATGCACCATCCAGCGGGCCAGTTCGCGGGTCAGGCCGGGACCCCAGCCGATTCCGATCTGAGTGCCGCAGGCGCACCAGTAGTTTTCCACACCCGGCGCTGGGCCGATCAGCGGGTTGCCGTCCGGTGGATGGGAAATCGCGCCGTGCACTTCGCGTTTGATGCCCAGGTCGGCAAAAACCGGCATCCGCTGCATGGCGTTTTCCAGCCACGGCATGATGCGGTCATAGTCTGCCGCAAACAGTTCGTTCTCGGCTTCCCACGGGCAATGGTCTTCCCAGACAGTGTTGGGGTTTTGCTTTTCATAGATTCCGATTAGTCCCGACTTCTGCTCCATCCGGATATAGCCGGAGACCAGCTTGTCATCACGGATGACCGGCAGTTCTCTCTTCAGGTCAAGGAACTCAGGTACCGTATCGGTTACCAGGTAATGATGGGTCATCGAGGTCATCGGCAGTTGCAGGCCGGACCACTCACCCATCTGGCGCGCGTAAGTGCCGCCGGCATTGACCACATGCTCACATATGATGTCGCCTTGCCCGGTGAACACTTTCCACTCACCCGATGGCAATTTCCGGATGTCCGTGGCGCGGCAATGGCGGATGATCCTTGCGCCCAACCGGCGCGCACCGGCAGCCATGGCCTGGGTGACGCCGGAAGGATCAACGTGGCCATCGTCGGGCGTATAGAGTGCCCCGATAACGCCATCCAGATTGTAGAACGGATGCAGTGTGCGAATGAAATCAGGCGCCACGAGTTCGATGTTGAAACCCAGTGCGCGACCGACTGACAGTGTCTGTCTGAGCCAGTCCATCTCGTCAGGATCGTAAGCCAGGCGGAATGATCCGCATCCGTGCCAGGAAACCGATTGGCCGGTTTCTTTCTCCAGCGCACCGGAATAAAGCCCAATATTGTAGTCGACGCATTTGCCGAGACCGTAGCTGGACGTTGAGTGGGTAATCTGGCCTGCCGCATGCCAGGTGGAACCGGACGTGAGCTCCGCCTTCTCCAGCAGCACAATATCGGTCCAGCCTTCGTGCGCCAGATGGTAGGCGATACCGCATCCCATGACGCCACCGCCGACGATCACCACACGTGCGTGAGAAGGAACCATAATTCAACTCCGGGGCAGATATTTGATATGGACACAGCTATCGTACAAATGTACTCTCGTCAATCATGAATGATATAAACGTACCATCAAGTGATCAGGCCGCACCTCCCGAGCTTCTTGAGCGATTGACTGCGGAGTTGCACACCCTGACGCCGGAGTTGCGCAAGGCGGCGGCTTTTGTTCTCGAAAACCCGAATGAGGTGGGCGTCAGTTCGATCCGCGAGATTGCAATCGCTGCCGAGGTGAAGCCCAACACGCTGGTGCGCATGGCGCGGGTACTGGGCTTTGACGGCTACGACGATTTTCGCGAACCGTTCCGTGAGCAGATACGACGTGGCACGGCAAGCTTTCCCGATAGGGCGCGCTGGCTGCAATCGCTGGGGCAGTCCGGCAAGCTGGGCCAGCTTTATGCCGACATGGTCAATTCCGCGCTGCGCAATATTGAAGAGACGTTTGCCGGGATTGACGAGGCCAGGTTGAAAGCCGCTGCCGAGGCCATCTGGTCATCGCGGCAGGTGTTTGTGCTGGGTGTCGGTGTAAACAATGCCAATGCCCGCAACTTTGCCTATCTGGCATCTACCGGCATGGACCAGTTTCATCCGATTCCGAAACCTGGCAGCACTGCGACCGATGATCTGGCGCGTGCCGACAGCCGTGATGTGCTGATCGCCATGACCTGCAAACCCTACCGGTCCGAGGTGGTTCAGGCTGTGCAGATTGCGCGTGAGCAGGGCCTTGTGATTGTCGGGATTTCAGACAGTCCTGCGTCCCCGGTCGTTGCAGGCTCCGAGCACGGTTTCGTGGTTGCAGTGGACACGCCGCAGTTTTTTCCGTCGTCGGTTTCCACCATCGCCGTGCTCGAAACACTGCTGTCGTTTGTGATTGCGTCGGCAAGCGATGAAATTGTCGGGCGGGTGGAGGAATTCCACAAGCGCCGGCATCAACTCGGTCTGTACTGGGATGAGGAGAAGGTCACGCCATGAGCCATCCACTAAAGCCGGTTCGCTCTCTGGAGGCGAAATACTACACCGATCCGGACATCTACCGGCAGGAGTTGACAGGTTTGCTGAGCACCACCTGGCAGATGGCCGGTCATGCCTCGCAGGTGGCAAAACCGGGTGATTATTTTACGATGCGTATTGCAGAGGAGGACCTGTTCTGCGTTCACGGGCGCGATGGCAGGATAAGGTCGTTCTACAATGTCTGCCAGCATCGGGCTCACCAGCTTGTCGAGGACACCGGTAACTGCAAGGTGCTGGTCTGCCCCTATCACGCCTGGTCCTATGAACTGGACGGTCATCTGAGATCGGGGCCCAACATCAAGGTAGTGGCCGGCTTCGACAGGCAGGAAATCTGCCTGACGCAGGTCAGCACCGAAGTGTTCTGCGGATTCGTGTTCGTGAACCTGGACCCAGATGCTGCTGCGATGTCGGACTGGTTTCCGAATGTAGAGCAGGAATTGCGCGCCCATGTGCCTGATATCGACAGGCTAAAGCCGCTGGAATGGGTGGAAATCCCGGAGCAGTGCAACTGGAAGGTGTCGGTTGAGAACTATTCCGAGTGTTACCATTGCACGCTCAACCATCCGACCTTCGCAACCGGCGTTGTGAAACCGGAAACCTATGACATCCAGCCGCAAGGCTATTGCCTGCGGCACACAACCCAGTGCCAGGATCTCGACAGGATGAGCTATCCGGTTGACCTGGCGGCCAATGACCATGCCGGTGAGTATTCATCGTGGTTCCTGTGGCCGATGATCTCGTTTCAGGTTTATCCCGGCAACATCCTCAACACCTACCACTGGCGCGCAAACGGGCCGGATGAGGTTACCGTGTGGCGCGGCTGGTACACGGTAGATGGTGTGGATTCAGACGTGGTGCGCCGGTTGGCGGTACAGGATCGCGCCACAACGGTTGAAGAGGATATTCATCTGGTTGAAGCCGTTCAGCGTGGCCTCAAAAGCCGGGGATACAGACCGGGGCCGCTGGTGATTGACCCCAACTGCGGCGTGAATTCTGAACATTCGATACAGACGTTACAGCAATGGATGAGAGAGGCAGTCGATGGATCAGACACTGTTTGAGAAAGGCCTTGCAAAGCGCAAGGCGACGCTTGGTGCCGAATATGTGGAGGCAAACCTTGCGGCTGCAGATGACTTCACGCGGCCGTTTCAGGAAGCCATGACCGCGTGGTGCTGGGGTTTCGGATGGGGCGATGAGACCATTGACGTCAAGACCCGCTCGATGATGAATCTCGCCATGATCGGCGCATTGGGCAAGATGCACGAATGGGAAACCCATTGCCGGGGCGCGCTCGGCAATGGCGTCAGCAAGGCAGAAATCCGCGCCATCATTCACGTGATCGGCATCTATTGCGGCGTACCGCAATCGCTTGAGTGCTTCCGGGTTGCCCGCAAAGTGCTGGAGGAAGAAGGGCAGATCTGACACTTATCTGCTCCACGCTTTCTCGCTGGGTTTCTGCTCGACCCGTTGGACATGAGAATGTTCCAGGCTTCACAGGGGCAAACGCTTTTGCGCCAGACGAAAAATCACATTGGCTACTGCGGTCGCGAAGAACAAGGCAATTGCGAACATGATGGGCGCGAAGGCATCGCCTGTGCGATCGTAGAGCCAGCCGGCAACCGCCGGTGCCGGTGCCTGGATCACAAAATAGCAGGTAAAGAAAAGCCCCATGCCGAGCGCCCGGTTTTCCGGCTTCATGGCGCTTGCCGTCAGGGCCATGATGACACCGGCAGGCGCCATGCCCAGCAAACCGAACAACAGGCTTGACGGCACAGCAAGGGGGGCGGCGAACAACATCATCAGCGCCAGCATCGCTGCTGCCATGCAAACATACAGCACCGCATCATGCCTGCCGCTGCGATCGGCCAGTTGACCGCACAGCGCAATCGAGACAATCATTACCCAGCTTGCGAGGCTGACAATGCCTAGCGCGGACACGGTTTCATAGCCACCGGCAACCAGAACACGCGGCGCAAAACTGAGATAGACTACATAGCCCGCATTGAACAACGACCAGACCAGTCCGGCGATCATGGTCAGCACTACCTCATTGCGGTTCAGGGTGAATTCAAACCGGAGCCTGGCCCTGGTGGTCTGCGGTGCCTCACGGCACAACAGCATCACCAGCAAGGCACCCACCAGGCAATACAGGGATGCGACGGCAAAGGCCCAGCGCCAATCCAGGTTGGCGGCCAACCAGCCATGACCGATCTGCCCCATTGCAATGCCGAACGGCCACGACATAACCAGAATGCCCATCGCCGTTGCCAGTTCCTTGCCCGAGAACCAGTCTGCAACGATCTTAGTGAAGAAAATCGTCGAAACCACAAACCCGGCCCCGCACAGCAGCCGTCCGGCGGCGAAAAGATTGAAGCTGTCCGCGACCGTGGCCAGACCGCCGCCGGCAGCCAGGGCCAGCAGGCCGGCTCCGACAATAAACCGGTCCGACATGAACCGTCCGGCAAACCCGGCTGGCAGCGCCAGGATCAGTCCCGGCACCATGAACAAACCGATCAGGCTGCCGATTTGTGTGTAGTTCAGGCCGAACTGTCCAACCAGTTCATCGGCAACAGAGCCCAGGGTCTGAAATTGAAAGCCCAAGCCTATGCGCGCGAAGAACAGCAAGGCAAGCATGTGCCAGCGAGTTGTCATCATTTTCCGGATGTTTCTTTCAGCGAAGAAGCGACCTGCAAAAATCGGAATGCAGGCCACACCTTTGGCACTGGCCGCACCGAGGCGGGCAGGCAATCGGGATTGCTTACCGCCGACCGAAGCTCTGATGGTTGTTGATCAGCCCCATCCAAGTGAGCGCAGGGTGAGGACATCATTCCAGATTTTCGTCATGTGACGGATTTTCGACCCGTCGAACTCCATGACATAGACATAGTCGGCAGAGACAGACTTGCCGGTTGGCGGAACCGGGCCGCCTTCGGCTGAGTGGGTGCCGTGAAACACGGCGGCAGCGACAACCGTGCTGCGGTCTGCATCGGTCGCAAACGCTTTCAGTTCGTAAGCACCGTCAGGAATGGGTCCAAGCAAACCTTTCATCCAGTCGGCGTAGGCAGCAAGAGTTT
>JBDNEZ010000252.1:0-11945 GCA_041690095.1 Anderseniella sp. | reverse complement strand
CGGTTCAGTCGTTCCAAGCGCGTTGATCCGCCGTCCGATGATTTCAAGCGATTGCTGCACCGCGCGGCTGATCCGGGTTTGCATGCCGCCGTCAGAAAAAGACAGCCTGATAGTCTGGCCATCCCTGATAATATCGAATTCCTGCACCTGTACACCCTGACCAAACATGCCGGTGTCTATGGGTTGTGAAAGGCCCCGCAAAACGGTGAATGCCTCTTCAACCTTTGCAGCGTCCGGAATGTTGACGCTGGCGCCCTCGGGGATGCGCTTCAGGTTGGCATAGCGTATTTTCGCATCGCGCAATCTGAGACGAATATCGCCCACCAGTTGTTTGCCCAACACGTCTTTCAGGGACGGCGTATCAACTTCCAGCAGAACATGGCTGCCACCCTGCAAATCGAGCCCAAGGGTAACCGGTTGGCTTGGAACAAACCCCGGCAATGCTGCACGCGTAGTCTCGCTCAACAAATTCGGCAAGGCCAGCAGACCGGCCAGCAATACAACGCCGACAATTATGAACGCCTTTAACTTGGAAAAATGCAACATGGAAGCCTGATCAGTTCCCGTAACAGGGGAGTCTAGTTGGTTTGTAGTGCCGTTGAAACTTGCCGGCCGTCCGTTGAGGCCCTTGCACCGGCAGTCGGCTACTCGGTTTTGGCAGGTTCACCCTTGACCCGCACTTCCGTGATAGCGCTTTTGATCATGCGAAACTTTCCACCCTCGCCTGTATCGACAACAATTTCAGCATCATCAACCACTTTAGTCACCTTGCCGACAATCCCGCCAGCAGTCACAATCGTGTCACCGCGCCGGACATTTTTAACCAGTTCCTGATGGGCTTTCATCCGCTTTTGCTGCGGACGCAGTATAAGAAACCAGAAAATCCCCATGATCATGATGATCGGGGCTAGCAGTGAGAAGATATCAGCGCCCGGGACGCCGCCAGCTTGTGCATAAGCAGGTGATATAAACATGGTTGAAACTCCTGAAACCGAATCCGTGAATTGGTATATAGCCCTGCGTGAGTGCATTGCAACAGCCACGCCTTGTTACCCACCGGCCTTGCAAGGCGGCTTGTCAGGCCCTAAAGCCATCGCACCTTCTGTTCTGCAAACCTGAAAGCTTGTGAATACGCCTATGCCAAATGACCGCCTCGACGATATACTGAACCGGCTTGACCGCATCGCGGTGGCCCTGGAGCGATCCGCACCACCTGTTGCACAGGACGCTGACTATGATGCCGCCGATGCCTTTGTGTGGCACGCAGGCACCTGCGAGCTTCAGCCCGTTCCTCAGGTAAATCGGGTCGAAATGGTGCTTTTGCACGGCATTGACCGGGTTCGCGACATTCTGGTCGACAACACCGTGCGGTTTACCAAAGGATTGCCTGCCAATAACGCTTTGCTCTGGGGCGCCCGTGGCATGGGCAAAAGTTCGCTGGTCAAGGCATCACACGCTGCGATAACCGAACAATATGATCACACCTTGAAGCTCATTGAAATCCACCGCGAGGATATTGAGGGCCTGCCTGTACTGATGGGCCGGCTGCGTGATGAGACCGGGTACCGCTTCATTATTTTTTGTGACGACTTGTCATTCGACAATCAGGATACATCCTACAAATCACTCAAGGCAGCACTCGATGGGGGAATCGAAGGACGCCCCGACAATGTACTGTTGTACGCGACATCGAACCGGCGCCACCTGCTGCCTCGCGACATGATTGAAAACGAGCGCTCCACCGCCATCAACCCCTCAGAAGCTGTTCAGGAGAAGGTCTCCCTGTCAGACCGGTTCGGACTGTGGCTTGGTTTCCACTCGTGCTCACAGGACGAATACCTTGAAATGATCAGAGGCTACGTCAATCACTTCAAACTGGACATAAGTGAAGCGCAGCTTCGGGCCGAGGCCATTGAGTGGCAAACCACCCGGGGCAGCCGCTCCGGTCGCGTCGCCTGGCAGTATGTTCAGGACCTGGCCGGCCGGTTGGGCAAGGCCTTGATGTAGAAAAAACAGCCCGGATCGTAGCGATCCGGGCTACTGTAACATCGAACTGCTTGGAATTTCAGCCCAATTTCTTTTCGTTGGCATTCCATTCTTCAGGCGAATTACCAACCGGCACCATGCCCCATTCCTTGAATGCACTGCGTTCCTTGACCTGATCCATCCAACGATCAAGGTTGGGTGTCTTGGCATGCTTTATATCAAAAGCCAGATAGCGCCAGTAATACACACCGAGCGCGATATCGGCATAATTGAAATGACGACCAGTCAGCCATGGCTTGCGGCCAATGGCGCGATTGGCGATCTTGAACAGGTTACCCGCACTGACTTCGGCTTTCTTGACGGCCGCAGCGTCCTTTTGCTCAGGTGTTGCACGAACCGTATCGAAGAGGATGGTGAACATGGGTGTGTTCAAGGTGGTCGCCGTCCAGTCAGTCCACTGGTCGGCCAGCGCCCATGGTTTCTGACCGCGCGGACGAATATTGTCCTTGCCATACTTGCGTGCCAGATAACGCATCATGGTATTTGACTCAAACAGGGTCACCGTGCCGTCCTTCATGACTGGCACAAGTCCGTTCGGGTTCATCTTAAGGAATGCCTTGTCATCAGGACCGCCGAACTGGCCTCCTGCGGCATGGCGTTCAAATGGCTGCCCGGTTTCGCCGAGCGCCCAGAGAACTTTCTGCACATTGATGGAAGACCGTCTTCCCCATACTTCAATCATATTGTTTTCCTTCGTTGAGAATCACCAATAGCGCCATAATCCGCAGAAACAATGCGAATACAAGTGACAATTCCCACTACAAGGTTACTGCAGGCCCTGAAACAAAACCGTCCCTGCCTCTCGAGAGGCAGGGACGGAAGTAGTTCGGGTGATGTGCAGTGTTGCTGCAGATCCTAATTGGACGCAGTTTGGGATGACAGGTATTTCATCGGATCAACAGCGGTTGCACCCTGGCGCACTTCAAAGTGTACCTGTGGGGTTTTTACCGAGCCGGTCTTGCCGGCCCGAGCAATCACGTCACCTCGGCGTACCGCATCACCGCGCTTCACCATCAACTCCTTGTTGTGAGCATAGGCTGTAACCCAACCGTTCTGATGACGCACCAGAACCAGTTCGCCGTAACCCTTGAGCTCATTGCCGGCATAGGCAACCACCCCGGCTTCAGCTGCGCGTACGCCGGTTCCTTCGGGAACGGCAATATTGATACCCTCATTGCGGGTGCTGTTTGGCTTGGCACCAAACTTCGATATCACCCGTCCACGTACGGGCCAGCGGAAGCCACGACCGCTATCGACCTGCTCAATCGAGGTATCCTGCTCGAGTACAGGCGCCGGCTGACGCGCGACCGGGGCCTGATCAAGATAATCAGATTGCCGCACGGCGACTTTCTGCTGAGGCTGGTGCGACGCTGCCGAATTGGCAATCGGAGGCATGTTGCCACCGCCAGGAATTTTGACACGCTGACCAATGCTCAGGCCCTGGTTCATGCTCAAGCTGTTGTAAGTCGCGATCTTGTGCGGGCGCATTTGGTAGGTACGGCCCAGAGAATACAGGGTTTCACCGGGACGAACCACGTGCATGCCGTTGCTGCCTGAGCCCGACTGCACATGAGCACGTGGCGCAGGTGCGTTGGCAAATGCCACTGTCGGGCGAGGAGAAACCGGATTGCTGGCACCTGGAACCTGCAGGCGTTGGCCGACTGCGAGGGTATAAGGTGCACGAATATTGTTGGCCCGGGCAAGCTGGCTGACGGAAAGACCGTTGGCGCGGGCCAATGAATACATGGTCTGACCGGGCTGCACCGTAACGCCGCCACTGGATGCTGGACGGTAAGCCGGGGCTGGAACAGCCGCCTGGGTGCGGTAGGCCGGCATAGGCGCAGCAGCCTGACTACGATAAGCAGGTGCAGGCGGTGTGTAACCGGCTGAAGGAGACGGGGCATTCTGCCATGACGGACGCGCATTGGCGACCCGATCACCGGACAGTGGAGACGTCTCTACATTTTCAACAGCAGCAGACTTGGAGCCGCTCTTGGAAACAGAACTCGTAGCGATGCTCGGATAGTCGGCAAAGCGGTCAGATGATGCAGAACAGCCTGTCAGGATGGCGGCTGTGGCCGTGGCTGCAAACACACGTGAAATCTTGGAAGTCGTCTTACTCATAACCTTACCCCAAACACAAAACTTACAAACTGGACTGGAGCCGATAGTGAATGGTTTAGGTTAAGGAGGGGTTTATCGGTTAAATATCTACTTCATTTTTTGCAAAAATTGTTCAGAATTGACGGAATTCAGAGGGTTACATCCCTCTCGCAATGCCTTCGACCAGTGGTACAAAGCGCACCGGCATTAAACTTTCCCGGTTGAAATCATCCTCTGTGCGGGTAATGCGCAGTATCTCCTGCTTGCCGGGAGAGACTTCAACCGGGCAGATCAGGATGCCGCCGACTGCCAGTTGCTCGATCAACTGGCGCGGTAATTTCGGTGCCGCTGCGGTCACAATAATGCGTTCAAATGGTGCCTGCTTGGGCCAACCCTTGTTACCATCGCCCAGCAGGGTGGTTATGTTGGCCAGACGAAGCCGTGCAAAACGCTGTTCAGCGGATTTGACCAGGGTACGATATCGCTCGATCGTGTAGACCCGGCGGCATAACTGGGCGAGAATGGCGCTCTGATATCCACTGCCGGTTCCCACCTCCAGCACTTTCATGCGGTCGCCGACATTCAGCCGGTCAGTCATGAACGCCACAATAAACGGTTGCGACAATGTCTGTCCGCATTCAATCGGCAACGCCTGTTCGGCATAGGCCAGGTCCTGAAAAGCATCTGGCACGAACACTTCGCGCGGCACCGTTTCTATGGCAGCCAGCACACGTGTATTGCGGATACCGCGCGCCCTGAGCCCCATAATGAGCTCAATCTTCTGTTGATCAGTCGCCGTCATGCTACGGTGATGACCTAAGTTGTGCTGTTTTGCAATCGTGCCAGTAAATCTACATGAGTCAGGTTGGTATGCAGCGGCGTTACTGACACGAACCCATTATACACTGCGTGAATATCGGTCCCTGCAGGCGGCTTTGACTGGTGCCGCCTGAATCCGATCCAGAAATACTCACGACCGCGCGCATCGGTCCGCTGATCCAGCATCAAAAGGTTCTGGTCACGCTGTCCCTGGTGGGTGTATTGCACACCTTTGACCTCACCGGCTTCGCAGTCCGGAAAATTGATATTCAGCAGGACCCCTGGTTCCGGTGTGGTCTGCATCAGATCACTGACGACCTGTGCGCCGTGTCGACGTCCGGTATCCCACGGCACATTGCGCCCGTTAATTCCGTAGGTCTGGCTAAGTGCCATCGACCGGATGCCAAGTGCGGTTCCTTCCATTGCCGCAGCAATGGTGCCTGAATACGTCACATCATCAGCTATGTTCTGGCCACGGTTGACACCTGACAGGATCAGATCAGGTGCCTCCGGCATAACGTGGCGCACCCCCATCAACACACTGTCAGCCGGAGTCCCTTCGACGGCAAAGCGGCGCGGATTCAGTTCGCGTATCCGCAGCGGATGTGACAGGGAGATCGACCGCCCTGCCCCGGATTGTTCCTGTTCGGGTGCCACCACCCAAACATCATCGCTAAGCTCCGCTGCAATGGCCTCCAGCACTTCCAGGCCGGGTGCATTTATGCCGTCATCATTGACCAGTAATATCCGGTAAGGTTCGCCATTCGCCCGGGTCAGCATCATGCAGGTCCAATGGCGACAAGGCCACCCATATACGGTTTGAGCGCATCGGGAATGGCGATTGTACCATCTTCGCGCTGGTAATTCTCGATCACGGCAATCAGGGTCCGTCCGACAGCCAGGCCCGACCCGTTCAGCGTATGCACGAAACGGGTCCCCTTGCCGGTCTCCTCACGCACCCGGGCATTCATGCGCCGGGCCTGAAAATCCCCACATACCGAACAGCTTGAAATTTCGCGATAGGCTTCCTGACCCGGCAACCAGACTTCAATGTCATAGGTCATCTGGGCGCCAAATCCGATGTCACCGGCGCACAGCGCCATGACCCTGTAGGGCAGGTCAAGACGTTTGAGAACCTCTTCGGCACAACCGGTCATGCGGTTCAACTCGTCGCGCGATGTTTCAGGCGCGGTAACAGACACCATCTCGACCTTCCAGAATTGATGCTGGCGGATCATGCCGCGGGTATCCCTGCCCGCAGCTCCGGCTTCGGCACGAAAGCATGGCGTCAATGCCGTCACCCGGATCGGCAACTCACCGGGTTCCAGAATGCGTTCACGCACCATATTGGTCAGTGGCACTTCAGAGGTCGGGATCAGCCAGCGTTCGTCCGTGGTGTGAAACAGGTCATCGGCAAATTTTGGCAACTGGCCGGTACCGAACAGCGCTTCATCGCGCACCAGCAGTGGCGGGTTTACTTCCGTGTAACCATGCTCGGTTGTCTGCAGGTCGAGCATGAACTGCCCGATGGCCCGTTCCAGCCGGGCAAGGCCACCTTTCAGTATCGTGAACCGGGCACCCGACATTCTGGCCGCGGTTTCAAAATCCATCAGGCCGAGCGCTTCGCCGATTTCAAAATGCTGTTTTGCCTCGAAGCCAAGCGGCTTCACATCACCGACGCGGCGAACCTCGACATTGTCGAATTCGTCCTTGCCTTCCGGCACTTCATCCAGAGGCAGGTTCGGCAAGGTGCACAATATGGCGTTCAACTGTTGGTCAATGCGACGTTCTTCTTCTTCACCTGCCTGGATGACTGCTTTCAGATCGCCGACTTCGGCCTTGAGGGCTTCTGCCTTGTCCTTGTCACCGGCGCCCATGGCTTGGCCAATTTCCTTTGACGCAGAATTGCGGCGCGACTGGGCATCCTGCAGTTTTTGCAGATGCGAACGCCGCGCCTCATCAAGCTCAATCAGACGGGCGGCATGCGGCTCACTACCGCGCACGGCCAGGCCAGCATCAAATACATCGGCGTTTTCACGAATCCAGCGAATATCGAACATCGGTTGTTATCTGCAAACAGGGGTGGATCAACATACGCCCGACTGCACCATGACGCATGGCTCGACTGTATAGGCGGCATCACCAGCAAGGTAAAGCGCCAGCCTTGTCACAACGTGCTGCCTGCCTGCGCAACAACCCAAAACCAGGACTCACAACTTCACCCGCCGCAACCGCAACGCGTTGCTGATGACCGATACCGATGACAAACTCATCGCAGCTGCCGCTATCATCGGCGACAGCAAGGTCCCCGTGACCGGATACAGAATTCCTGCAGCAATCGGAACGCCTGCGGCGTTGTAGGCAAACGCGAAGAACAGGTTCTGCTTGATGTTGCGCAACGTCGCCTGAGACAATTTCCGGGCCTTCACGATGCCGGTGAGATCACCTTTGAGCAGTGTAATCCCCGCACTCTCAACTGCCACGTCCGCGCCGGTCCCCATGGCGATACCCACATCAGCCACCGCCAATGCCGGTGCATCATTGACCCCGTCGCCGGCCATGGCCACCTTGCGGCCGGCAGCGTGCAATTCATCAATCAGCGCCTTCTTGTCCTCCGGCAGTACGCCTGCACGTATTTCATCAATGCCGAGCCTGTCAGCAACCGCACGGGCGGTGATTTCATTGTCCCCGGTTGCCATGATAATCCGTAATCCAGCCTCATGCAGTGACTTTATGGCGGTTTGTGTCGACGGCTTGACAGGATCGGCAACCGCAACAAGTCCCGCCAGTTCACCCCCAAGACCAACAAACATGACTGTCTTGCCCTGCTTGCGAAGATCATCAGCCTCTGTTTCGAGCGTTGCAACGTCAATTCCTTCAGCCTGCATCATGGCGATGTTGCCAAGCACCAGCAGCTTTCCGGAGGCCCTCGCCTTCACGCCCTTGCCGGTGACCGCTTCAAACTCGGTCACCTTGCCGGGCGCAAAATTGCGCTCGTGCGCCCCTGAAACAATGGCTTCTGCGAGGGGATGTTCTGAACCCCTTTCAATGCCTGCCGCCAGTTCGAGCACGCTCTGTTCTGTAGAATTCCCGACAGCGACAACATCCGTCAGTGTCGGCTTTCCTTCCGTCAGCGTGCCGGTCTTGTCCACTACCAGTGTATCCACCGCTGCCATGCGTTCGAGGGCTTCAGCATCCTTGACCAGCACGCCCGCAAGCGCTCCGCGACCGGTTGCCGTCATGATTGACATTGGAGTCGCAAGACCAAGGGCACAGGGGCAGGCAATAATCAAAACCGACACAGCTGAGATTATCGCAAACACCAAGGAAGGTTCAGGGCCAATCGCCAACCAGATCACAAAAGCTGCAATGGCAATGAGCACAACCGTGGGAACAAAATAAGATGCAACACGGTCGGCAAGCCCCTGAATGGGTGCCCGGGACCTTTGCGCAGACGACACCATGGCCACAATACGCGACAGCATGGTTTCATCTCCGACCCTGGTCGCTTCAATGACAAGTGAGCCATTCTTGTTCAACGTGCCGGCAGTGACCGGATCATCCGGACTTTTTTCTATTGGCAGCGGCTCTCCGGTGAGCATGCTTTCATCGACGGACGAACGCCCGTCTACAACAACGGCGTCTACCGGCACAGCCTCACCCGGACGGACCCGCAACCTGTCACCTGTGATGATGTTTTCCAGCGGAGCATCATATTCATCTCCATCCGGCGTGATACGTCGCGCTGTCTTGGGAGTCAGGTCAAGCAGCGCACGTATGGCATCACCCGTGCGTTCGCGCGCACGCAGTTCAAGCACCTGCCCGACGAATACAAGCGCTATAATCACTACGGCAGCTTCGTAATAAACCGGCATGTGCCCGCCTGCCATCTGCAGCCCGACCGGAAACAACTGCGGGAAAAAGGTTGCTGTGATGCTATACAGGTAGGCCGCCCCAACGCCGATCATGATCAGCGTCCACATGTTGAGATTCCATGTCCTGATCGATGTCCAGCCGCGATGGAAAAACGGCCTGGCGGCCCACACTACTACCGGCGTCGCCAGTGCAAACTCCAGCAAGACGGCAAGGTTTTCACCAATCCAGTCTCGCACGGGCAACCCAACCATCGGCCCCATAGTCAGGACCAGTAGCGGCACTGCCGCGACAACGCTTACCCAGAGACGGCGGGTGAAATCCAGCAGTTCATGGTTGGGTTCGCCGGATACCCCGTCCATGGGCTCCAGTGCCATTCCGCAGATCGGACAGGTACCCGGACCTTCCTGCACAATCTCGGGATCCATCGGGCAGGTATACTGGGCATTTTTCTTGACCACCGGCGGTTTGTTCTTGTTGTTGCCCGATACATAATAATACGGATCGGCATCGAAACGGTCATGACAACGCGTGCTGCAAAAGTGATATTGTGTATCACGCCACCGTGATGTCGGCTTGCCTGCAGTGAGATCAACCGTCATTCCGCAAACCGGATCAACAGCCGTTTCACCCGGCTTGGCTGAAGCGGTCGTCTCGTGATTGTGGTTGCACCCTTCGTGATGATGCTCGACCTGTCCGCCTTGATCGCTTTTGTTCATCCTGCTCACTGCCTTTCAGTTTGATTGCTGAAGCCTATCTCGGGGTTCCAGCAAGTGGAAGGTCAACGATTCTTTATATTAAAACTTTGTAATCAAATCCGTGTTTTCGATGTTTAAACGGCGAAACCGGCAGAAATCACATTTACGCCATATCGGTCACTAAATGTTCACTTGACACTAACCGTTGTTTAAACATTCTGCGCCACGTTGAATTCATGGAGTTTCGTTTGAGTCGTACCCTTAACATACTGATGATTTCTGTCTGGCTGATTACCCAGACACTGGTCGTGTCGCATGCCCATGCCTCCAATGGGCACGCCACAGGCCCAAGTATAGGCATGACCCACGAAGCGGCAGGTTCGTCACTTCACGAGCATAAAGATCATGCCGTACAGCATGAAGCCGGCAATCAGAACGATACCGCAGACACGAACGGCGACATGTCGCATATCGCTGATGAATGCTGCGGCGTTCCCTGTCAGACGGCACAAGTGCAGACTCTCGAACCATTCGGATTGCCGTTGTCTCCTGAAAAACTGAGCAGTGTGCATTTGAATTCAACGGTTTTCTGGACACCTGGCTTCCAGACCCCTCCTCCCAATCCCGCCATCTGAGCACGTTTAAGCCCGAACTGCGTCTGCCGATATCTGAAGTCCGGCTTCAGATGGCTTGATGCCCGGTTCTGTGTCGCGTGCCATCGAATTCGTTTCGCCACCCGCAGGTGCCGCATCGAATTCAGATCCAGAAATATCAAAACAGAATTATAGCAGGGGCGCTTTCGGGCGGATCAACAATGAACACCAGAATTGTATTATTGGCAGTAGCCGTTTTGGCTGGCGGGTGCGCTGCACAGGCCGAACCCGAACGGTTCGACGTGCTGTCACATCGTGATCCGACTGACCCGGAGCGTGAGACCGGCGGCGATCATTATCACAGTGTCGTAGCAGGCTATCACTGGCGCACAGTTGTCGAACCCAAACCCTGGTCCTCCACGGCAACCGAAGCAGAAAAGCCGGAGGGCAATGTGCAATGAATATCTCACTGCTCAAGGTCCTGGCTCTTGCGGCGTCCGGGTTGCTTCTGGCCGGTTGTGCCACTCAAGCTGAAATCGACCGGTTTTCAGACCCGGTACGCGGTTTCGCCGAAGTCCATCAAACAACACATGCGACGGTCGGGAAGAATTCCGTCTGGATTCAGTCGCACCAGCAAGCGGAAGCCGCGGCATCCCGCGTCCAGCAACTGCTGAACAGGAAAACAATTGATGCCGAAACAGCAGTTCAGATAGCACTGCTCAACAACAAGGGTCTGCAGGCAACCTACGCCGACATCGGCATCTCTGCTGCAGACGTGTGGCAGGAAGCGTTACCGGCAAACCCGAAGCTGACAATGATGTTCAGCCAGATCGGTGTGGCACGGACAATTGAGTCACTCATCACAACCAACATTGCGCGCGCCATGTCGCACAAGGCACGCCTGAGTGTTGCGGAAGCCAAACTGCGCAAGACCCAGTTACAGGCTATTGAAGCCACCCTGCGGCTTGCCAATGATACACGCGTTGCCTGGATTAATTCCGTATCCGCATGGGAACGGGCCGGTCACGTCAAACAGGCCATTGCTGCAGCCGATGCAGGGTCGGAGTTGGCAAAGCAGCTTGGCGAGACGGGAGCAATTCCAAAGGCTGCACAGGCTCGCGAGCACGTCAACTACGCAGAGCTGACAACACAGCTTGCCAGTGCCCGTCTGGAAGCACGCGAAGCCAAGCAGGTGCTTGTACGCAAGATGGGCGTTTGGGGCAGGCAAGCCAAATTCTCTGTGCCGAACAGGCTGGCGCCATTACCGGGGCGCATCAGGATGAGGGGCGCAATAGCGGCTGAGGCGCTGCGCAACCGCATCGATCTGATGATCGCCATGGCTGACCTAGAGATTGTTGCACGCAGCTACGGTTTGACCAAGGCGACCCGCTATGTCAGCGATCTGGACCTGTCCGGTGGTGTTGAGATTGAACGCGGTGAAGACGGTCAAGACGAGATTTCCGGGATTATCGAGTTCGACTTCGTCATACCGATTTTTGACAGCGGGCAGGCAAGGCTTCGCAAGGCCGAAATGGCTTACATGCGTGCCGCTAATCTGGTGGCCCAGAGAGCAGTTGAAATCAGGTCCGAAGCACGCACGGCCTATCAGTCATACCGTGGCCGCTACGACATCGCACGCCATCACCTCAGCGCCGTGGCGCCGCTGCGCCGTGTGTTGCAGGAACAGGCCCTGCTCAACAACAACGGCATGATCACCAGTACATTTGATTTGCTGCAGGATGTCCGCGCAAAGGTCAGTTCCGACTTGCTGTCGGACAATGCAAAGCGTGATTTCTGGCTCGCCGCAGCAGGG
>JBDNEZ010000251.1:0-13981 GCA_041690095.1 Anderseniella sp. | reverse complement strand
TGGACCTGGTCCTGCGCGACTTCTTCCACCGCAATCACATTGCCGCCATGGGCATCGTAAACCTCTGTCATCTGCGCCAGGCAACCCGGTGAGCCGTGGATGAACATGTCAGGCAGCAACAGGGCAAACGGTTCCCGGCCGACAAGCTCGCGCGCGCACCATACCGCGTGACCGAGGCCAAGCGGCTCCTGCTGGCGGGTAAAGCTGGTCTGGCCTGCACCGGGCAGGTCTGTCTGGAGTATCTCGAGATCAACGGTCTTGTTGCGGCGTTTGAGGGTTTCTTCAAGTTCAAACTGCTTGTCGAAATGATCCTCGATAACCGCCTTGTTGCGCCCGGTCACAAAAATGAAGTGCTCGATACCGGCTTCGCGCGCTTCGTCAACGGCAAGCTGGATGACCGGACGATCCACAATGGTCAGCATTTCCTTTGGAACGGCCTTGGTCGCGGGCAGAAACCGCGTGCCAAGCCCTGCGACAGGAAACACCGCCTTTTTGATCTTGCTGGTCATTGTTGTGGCACCTTCTCCCGAAATTCGCCGTGTTTGCTGAAAACCCGCCAATCCGGGGTCTGAACAATGATAGTTTTAAACGGTTTGTTTGGACTTTGTTAGCACAATCAGCCTTTGAACATGAGCTTGCGCGATTCGCGCCAAAATCAAGAGACCCGAGGTGCAATGAGTATTCTGGTAACAGGTGGAGCAGGCTATATCGGATCGCATATGGTGCTTGCGCTGTGTGATGCCGGCCATGATGTGGTTGTGCTTGACAACCTGTCAACCGGGATGGCCTGGGCAGTTGCGCCGCAAGCCTGGCTGATTGAAGGCGATATTGGCGATGAAGACCTGACGCTGAAAACCATAGCTGAACACAATGTAGACGCCATCATACACTTTGCAGGCTCGATCATCGTGCCGGAGAGCGTGTCGGATCCACTGGGGTACTATCTCAACAATACCGTCAAGTCACGGGCGCTGATCCACAGTGCCGTGAAGGCCGGTGTGGCGCATTTCATTTTCTCGTCAACGGCTGCCGTATACGGTAACCCGAAGACTGTACCGGTCCGCGAAGATGACGAGTTGTTGCCGGTTTCACCATACGGTACATCAAAACTGATGACTGAACTGATGCTGCGCGATGCCTCTCTTGCGCATGATCTGAGCTATGTCGCACTGCGTTACTTTAATGTGGCAGGTGCCGATCCGAAGGGTCGAACCGGTCAATCAACGCCACGTGCCACCCACCTGATCAAGGTGGCGTGCGAGACGGCGCTGGGCAAGCGTGATCATCTTGAGGTTTTTGGCAGGGACTATGAGACCCGCGACGGCACCTGTTTGCGCGACTACATACATGTCAGTGATCTGGTGCAGGCACATGTTGATGCGTTGAGCTATCTGCGCAGCGGAGCCGGCAGCCAGGTGTTCAATTGTGGATATGGCAAGGGGTATTCGGTCCTCGATGTGATCGGCGCAGTCGAGCGTGCCGCGGGCCTGCGCCTTGATGTGCGCGATGCGCCGCGCAGACCCGGCGATCCGGCGGAAATTGTCGCCAATGCCGACAGGGCACGTGCGGTGCTTGAGTGGCAACCTCGCCATGATGACCTTGATTTTATCGTGGCAAGCGCACTTGCCTGGGAAAAACATCTGCAAGGCCGCAATGGCTGACGCTGCCGGTTCACCCGGCGGCGGGAGGACTGGAAAACTGGCCGGAAACCGGCAGGAACCTGGTGGGAGCATGAAAAAGTCTGGACATTACCTTCGTGGATTTGGCGCGGCATCAGTCGTGCTGCTGGGACTTGGATTTGGCACAAGTGCGTCGCGCAGCCTGGATGTAGATGCGCTTGAAGCGCTGAGCCGCAATGCGGCGTTTGAGCAATTCGTTGCAGACCTGTGGCCGGAGGCGCGCCGCGAGGGTATTTCGGCAGAGCTTTATCGATCGGCGTTTGCCGGCCTGACACCTGACCCGCGGATATTCGCGCGCCAGACCAGCCAGGCCGAATTTGCAACACCGATCTGGGACTATATTTCCAAACGCGTTTCCGATGAGCGGATTGCACGCGGCAAGACCATGCAGGCAACCCATGCGCAAGCTTTGCAGGCTGTTGAGCGGCGCTATGGAGTTGACAAGCATATCGTGGCTGCGATCTGGGGCATGGAGACCAATTACGGCAGCTATACCGGCGAGATGAACGTTGTTCGCTCGCTTGCCACAATGGCGTTTTCAGGCGAACGCAAGAGCTATGGCCGCAAGCAATTGCTCGGCGCGCTGGACATTCTTCAAAGCGGCGATATTTCACTGGCTCAGTTCAAGGGCTCATGGGCCGGCGCAATGGGCCATACCCAGTTTATCCCGCTGACCTATAATGCCTACGCGGTGGACATGACAGGTGACGGCAAACGGGATATCTGGAATTCGGTGCCCGATGCACTTGGCTCAACGGCCCATTATCTGAAGAAGCGCGGCTGGAAGAAGAATATGCCGTGGGGTTGGGAAGTACGTCTGCCTAGCAGGTTCAATTATCGCATGGCCGGCAAGGACGGCACGCGGTCTGTCGCTGCCTGGACGAAGCTGGGTGTGCAGCCGGCCAAACGGGGCAATTTCGGGATTGCGGATGCCCGCGCCAGATTGCTGTTGCCGGTGGGCAGGCATGGACCCGCATTTCTGGTGACGGGCAATTTTGACGCCATTCTTGCCTATAACAGATCAAATGCATACGCGCTGGCTGTGGCACATCTGGCTGACAGGCTCGCCGGTGAGGGGCCCTTTGTAGCCAGTTGGCCTACCGACCTGCAGCTACTGTCGCGCTCGGACAGCAAGGAGTTGCAAAGGCTGCTGAGCGCGCGCGGTTTCGATACCGGCGGCACCAGCGGTACGATCGGCCCACGCACCCGCAGTGCCATCAGCACCTACCAGCATCGAACCGGCCTGACACCGGACGGGTATGCCGATGCAAGATTGCTTGAGCGTCTGCGTCGCGGGCTGTAGACTGCTCGACCATGAATCAGTTTTCAAAATTCTGCCGGACGCTCATGGCTGGTCTGGTGTCGATTTGTCTGGCTGGCGCGGCGTCGAATGCCCAACAGGCAGATGAGATGCCGGCGCTGCAAAGCGCACCGCAATCCAGTTATCTTCCAATCCGCAAACAGGTCTATGACATCGTCATTATGGGTGATGTTCTGGGCACGGGCATGTGGGCCGGCATGAACCGGTTTGTTGAAACGGAGGATCGTGTAACGGTCACAGGCCGCATCCAGGAGAATTCCGGCCTTGCCCGGCCCAAGCTCTACAATTGGGCTACAGCGGCAGACAAACTGCTTGAGTCACGGCCATTCGACATTGCAGCCATCATGCTGGGGGCCAATGATGCGCGCGACATCAACCTGCCGGACGGCTTTCTCAGGTTCGGCAGCGATGGATGGCGCAAGGCCTACGGCGACCAGATAAAAGCGCTGATAAGCACACTGAAAAAGCATCGCGTCGCAATTTACTGGATCGGTGTGCCGCCGATGGGACGCAAAGACTATGATGATTCCATGAAAGTCATCGCCGATGTCGAAAGGCAGGTCATGGCGGAGGTCGGAGTGCGCTATATCGACTTGCGGCTGTTGCTGGCTGACAGTGATGATAACTACACTGAACGCGGAGACGACGGTACCGGCTCGATAGTGCGACTGCGCTCACGCGACGGGGTCAAGTTTATCGCGGGTGGCAATGACCGGATTGCGGTTGAACTGATGAAGCTGGTTCGCGCCGACATTGCTGTTGCTGACAGTGCCGGCGGACCGGCGTTTGTTCCGTTGCAGGAAGAAGTCATCCTGAGTGCCGAAGAGCTGGCGGCAATGCCGACCTTTGCAGCCCAACGCCCTGGTGGCGAACCGCCGGTAAAAATAGAACCAGCCGAGTTGCCGGGTCTGAATTACACCGAGATCGCCCGGGTCAACGAAGACGCGATCAAGCGGGCAGCCAGAGAAGGGCTGACCCTGTTTGACAAGGTTCGCAGTTCAACAATACCCGAAAGTGCTGCCCGGTTGTTGTATACGGACGGGGTCTGGCCAGAAGGGTCGCCTGAACGGTTTGACTCCTTCAATATTGCCAAGGATCCCGCCAGTACCAACCAGTAGCAGGTGGCTACCAGGGCAAGTTGGATGATCCCATCAGGAATTCATCAATGGAGCGTGCTGCCTGGCGTCCTTCACGGATCGCCCAGACCACAAGTGACTGACCACGCCGCATGTCACCGGCGCTGAACACTTTCCAGCGGTTGGTCTGATAGGCTTGAGTGTCCGCTTTCACATTACCGCGTGCGTCCAGCGAGACAGACAGGTCTTTCAACATGCCGTCGTGCACCGGGTTTACAAAGCCCATTGCCAGCAACACCAGATCTGCAGGCAGTTCAAACCCGCTACCATCGACAGGCTTCATTGCGGCATCCACATGTGTTGCATGCAACGCCTTGACCTTGTCCCTGTCGCCGGAAAAATGTGTGGTCATGACGGCGAATTCGCGCGAGGCACCTTCGGCCTGACTTGAAGACGTCCGCATTTTCATCGGCCAGTGCGGCCAGATCAGCGCCTTGTTTTCCATTTCCGGTGGTGCCGCCATGATTTCAAGCTGGGTAACAGACAATGCGCCCTGCCTGAATGACGTGCCGATGCAGTCTGAACCGGTATCGCCGCCACCGATCACCACGACGTGTTTGCCGCCTGCCAGAATCGGCATGACATCGCCGAGATCTTCACGCCCGATGCGCTGGTTCTGCTGGCGCAGAAAATCCATGGCAAAGTGGACACCGCCCAGTTCCCTGCCCGGAACGGGAAGATCGCGCGGAACTTCCGAGCCGCCGGCCAGCAAAACCGCATCATGATTGCGTTCCAGATACGTAACGTCGATATCGACACCAACATGGCGATTGCAATGGAAAGTGACGCCTTCTGCCTCCATCTGCGTGACCCGGCGTTCAATCAGATGCTTGGACATCTTGAAATCGGGAATGCCATAGCGCATCAGCCCACCAGGCTTGCCCTGTTTTTCGTAGACGTGAACATCATGCCCGGCGCGGGCCAGTTGCTGGGCCGCTGCCAGGCCTGCAGGACCCGAGCCCACGATGGCGACCTTCTTGCCGGTCCTGGTTTCGGGGGGCTCCGGCACAACCCAGCCTTCTTCCCAGGCTCTGTCGACGATGGCGCATTCGATTGTCTTGATGGCTACCGGGTTGTCGTCAATATTGAGGGTGCATGACGCTTCGCAGGGTGCCGGACAGATACGCCCGGTGAACTCCGGAAAGTTGTTGGTCGAATGCAGGTTGCGCGACGCTTCTTGCCAGTCTGCGCTGTAGACCAGATCATTCCAGTCGGGAATCTGGTTCATTACCGGGCAGCCACTGTGGCAATACGGGATGCCGCAATCCATGCAGCGTGCCGCCTGAACCTTGAGGTCGGCCTCGTCCAGCGGAATGACAAACTCGTCAAAATTGGAAACCCGCTCGGTGACAGGCTTGTATGGCCGTTCCTGGCGCTCAAATTCCATGAAGCCTGTAATCTTGCCCATCTTACTTGCCCTCTCTCACGCCGATCAGCATTTCGCCGGTGGCATCCTGTAATTCCATTTCCTTCAGCGCGCGGCGGTAGTCAACGGGCATGACCTTGACGAACTTCGGCAAGTAAGTCTGCCAGTTGTCGAGAATTTGCCTGGCGCGACCGGACGCGGTGTAGTGGGAATGATTACTGATCAACTGGAACAGCCGCTCTGCATCGTGATTTGTCATGTCGCCCTGCACATCGACAAGTCCATGACTTTCCAGATCGCCCGACTGGTTGGCAATGCGCTGCAGCAGTTCTTCTTCTTCCGGAACCGGTTCAAGATCAACCATGGCCAGGTTGCAGCGCTGCCGGAAGTCGCCTGCCTCATCCAGAACATAGGCGATGCCGCCGGACATGCCGGCGGCGAAATTGCGCCCGGTCTGCCCCAGAACCACGACAATGCCGCCGGTCATGTATTCGCAACCATGATCGCCGGTGCCTTCGACAACGGCCAGGGCTCCCGAATTGCGCACGGCGAAACGTTCGCCTGCAACGCCATGGAAGTAGCATTCACCGGCAATGGCGCCATACAACACCGTGTTTCCGACAATGATCGAGTTCTCCGGCACGATGGCCGCGTTTTCCGGCGGACGCACCACCAGTCGGCCACCTGACAGGCCCTTGCCGACATAGTCGTTGGCTTCGCCGATCAGGTCCAGTGTCACGCCTTTTGAGACAAATGCACCGAAACTCTGGCCTGCGGTGCCGCGCAGGGTGATTGATATGGTGTCGTCGGCCATGCCGGCGTGGCCATAGCGCCGGGCGATTTCACCCGACAGCATGGCGCCGGTCGACCGGTCCACGTTGCGGATAGGCAGTTCGAAACTCACCGGCTTCCTGTTTTCAAGTGCCGGTGCTGCAAGCTCGATCAGTTGACGGTCAAGGATCGCCTCAAGGTGATGATCCTGACGTTCGCAATGACGTATGGCGACATCCTTGGAGACCGGCGGTCTTGCGAAAATCTTGGAGAAATCCAGACCGCGTGCCTTCCAGTGTTCGATCGCGTGGTCCTTGTCGAGAAACTCGGTGCGTCCGGTCATATCGTCCAGTGACCTGAAGCCCATCGCAGCCATCAGTTCGCGTACCTCTTCTGCTACAAAGAAGAAGTAATTGATGACATGCTCCGGCTTGCCGGTAAACCGCTTGCGCAGTTCCGGGTCCTGGGTGGCGACGCCGACGGGGCAGGTGTTCAGATGGCACTTGCGCATCATGATGCAGCCGGCGGCAATCAATGGTGCGGTGGCGAAGCCAAATTCATCGGCGCCCAGAAGCGCGCCTACGATCACGTCACGGCCGGTTCGCAAGCCACCGTCAACCTGGACCGCAATGCGGCTGCGCAATTCGTTGAGAACCAGGGTCTGCTGGGTTTCGGCAAGGCCTATTTCCCACGGCGAACCGGCATGCTTGATGGATGTGAGCGGCGATGCGCCGGTGCCGCCTTCAAAACCCGAAATGGTCAAATGGTCGGCACGGGCCTTGGACACACCGGCGGCCACTGTTCCGACGCCCACTTCCGAAACCAGTTTCACCGAAATGTCGGCCTTTGAATTGACGTTCTTCAGGTCGTAGATGAGCTGGGCAAGGTCTTCGATCGAATAGATGTCGTGATGCGGCGGCGGCGAGATCAGGCCGACACCCGGGGTTGAATAGCGCACCGCTGCAATTGTCTTGTCGACCTTGTGGCCGGGCAACTGGCCGCCTTCACCGGGTTTTGCGCCTTGTGCCATCTTGATCTGGATCATGTCTGCATTGACCAGATACTCGGTCGTGACGCCGAAACGGCCGGATGCCACCTGCTTGATGGCGGAGCGCATGGAGTCGCCATTGGGCAGGGGGATGAAACGATCTGGTTCCTCGCCACCTTCGCCGGTGTTCGACTTGCCGCCGATACGGTTCATTGCCATGGCAAGCGTGGTGTGGGCTTCACGGCTGATCGAGCCAAACGACATTGCCCCGGTGGCAAACCGCCTGACGATGTCTGCAGCCGGTTCAACCTCTTCAAGCGGGACCGGTTGCCGGCCCATTTCTTCGGCAGGCCGCAGCCTGAACAGGCCGCGAAGCGTCATAAGTTGTGTCGCCTGATCATTGACCTGCCTGGCAAATGCCCGGTATTTTTCGGGAATGTTGCCACGCACGGCGTGTTGCAGATCGGCCACGACTTCAGGTTGCCACACATGTGATTCACCCCGGAAGCGGAAAGCATAGTCACCGCCAACGTCGAGGGAGTGGCGATAGATCGGCGCATCGGAAAATGCCATCCGGTGACGGGCCACGGTTTCGGTCGCAATTTCGGAAAGGCCGACGCCTTCAACCTGGGTGGATGTGCCGGTAAAGAAGCGGTCGATAAAGTCCTGCTTCAGCCCGACGGCATCAAAAATCTGCGCGCCGCAATATGACTGGTAGGTCGAGATGCCCATCTTGGACATGACCTTCAACAGACCCTTGTCGATGGCCTTGATGTAGCGCTTTGCGGCCTCTTCACGGCTGACTTCCTCGGCCAGCTTCGGCAGCATGTCCTCAATGGTTTCAAAGGCGAGATACGGATTGATCGCTTCTGCGCCGAACCCGGCCAGCGTCGCAAACTGGTGGACTTCGCGTGCCTCACCGGTTTCGATGACCAAACCAACCGAGGTGCGCAATCCCTTGCGTATCAGATGATGGTGCACGGCCGATGTTGCCAGCAGTGACGGAATTGGAATCTGATCGGGTGATGTCATCCGGTCGGACAGGATGATGATGTTGTGGCCTTCGTGCACGGAACTTTCAGCGCGCGCGCACAGATGATCCAGTGCCTGCTCCAGCCCTTCAGCGCCATTGGCGGCGGCATAGGTTATGTCCAGTGTAATGGTCAGGAAGTCATTGTCCTTGATGTCACCGATCACCCTGATTTTTTCCAGATCCTCGTTGGTCAGGATCGGCTGCGGCACCTCAAGGCGCTTCTGGCGCGAAGTGCCTTTCAGGTCGAGCAGATTTGGCCGCGGACCGATAAACGATACAAGTGACATGACCAGCTCTTCGCGGATCGGATCGATCGGCGGGTTGGTGACCTGGGCAAACAGCTGCTTGAAATAGGTATGCAGCAGCTTCGGCCTGGACGACAGGGCGGAGATCGGCGTGTCGGTACCCATCGAGCCGATGGCTTCCTGGCCGGTCTGGGCCATTGGCGCGAGCAGGAACTTGAGGTCTTCCTGGGTATATCCGAATGCCTGCTGGCGATCGAGCAGGGCAATATTGGTTTGCGGTGCGCGCGGCCTGGAGGCCGGCATGTCCTTGAGCAGTACCTGCGTGCGGTCAAGCCATTCGCGATAGGGATATTTGGTCGACAGCGTGTCCTTCAGCTCTTCATCTGAAATGATGCGCTTTTGTTCCAGGTCGATAAGCAACATCTTGCCCGGCTGCAGACGCCACTTGGTGGTAATGGTTTCTTCGGCAAAATCCAGGACACCCATTTCGGAGGCGAGCATGACGAAGCCGTCACTGGTAACCAGGTAGCGCGCCGGCCGCAAGCCGTTGCGATCCAGCGTCGCGCCGATCTGGCGGCCATTGGTGAAGGCGATTGCCGCAGGTCCGTCCCATGGTTCCATGAGGGCTGCATGATACTCATAGAAGGCGCGGCGGTTTTCATCCATCAAAGGATTGCCCGCCCAGGCTTCCGGGATCAGCATCATCATGGCATGTGACATCGAATAACCGGCAAACTGCAAGAGCTCCAGTGCATTGTCGAAACACGCCGAGTCCGACTGACCTTCATAGGAGATTGGCCACAGTTTCTCCATGTCAGCGCCGAACAGGTCGGAACTCATGGTTGCATAGCGCGCTGCCATCCAGTTGTAGTTTCCGCGCAAGGTGTTGATCTCGCCATTGTGGCAGATCATCCGGTAGGGATGCGCCAATGGCCAGGACGGAAACGTGTTGGTGGAGAACCGCTGATGCACCAGCGCCAGGGCCGAGGTAAGCTTGGGGTTCTTCAGATCCAGATAATACTCGCCCAGGTTCACCCCCAGCACGAGACCCTTGTAGACAATCGTGTCGGGTGACATGGACACTACGTAATAGCCGGAACTGTCGGTATCGGTGATGGATGTAACCCGGTTGGAGACCACTTTGCGCATGACGAACAGCTTGCGGGCAAAAGCCAGTGGGTCTGTGTCCTTGAACCTTGGGCCGCGGGCCACGAATACCTGGCGATGGAACGGCTCGGTCGGGCGAACCGACGTGCCGAGAACATCCGCATTGACCGGTACATCGCGCCAGCCCAGGACTTCAAGGTTTTCCTCCAGGGCCGCTCTGGCGAAAATCTGTTCTATGCGTTCACGCACGGCAGGATCGCGCGGCAGAAACACAAACCCCACGCCGTAGTCGCCGGCGTCGGGCAAGGTGAAGCCAAGCCGGGTTGCCTCGGTCGAAAAGAAATCGTGCGGTATCTGCAGCAGGATGCCGGCGCCGTCGCCGGCCTTGGGATCAGCGCCCACAGCGCCACGATGTTCCAGGTTTCCAAGTATGCGCAGGCCATCGGCGATGACGCGGTGGCTCTTTTCGTTGTTGATGTTGGCGATCATGCCAACGCCGCAGGCATCATGTTCATTGACAGGATCATAGAGCCCGGTTTTTGCGGGCAGGCCGGCCTGTGTCAAAGCCTTCGAGCGTGCAGAAACTTGCTGTGTCATGTCCGGCGATCCTTGCCTGTTTTATGAGCGTTGGTGTTTCGTGCCTGGCGAAAACCACACAACCCGGGTGTAGAACTCTATGTCTGGAGAATTCCGGCGAATGTCTGGTGACAAGGTTTCGGGTCAAACGGACACTGACCCCGCTGTTTGCTTGCCATATTGAACGTTCGCCTGCAAACCCTTCCGCTTTATCGGGAGAACTGCGTGGTTGACGTTCTGGAAGCGTTTGAGCGTCGTGCGTTTTCCCTGCGTCAGGCAGACTGTGCCTCGACGTTTCTGTCTGGTTTCTGCCGTCACCGTGCCTGTTGCCCGATGTTGTTCGGTGGTCCGCCATAATTTAGGTCAGTTTTACTGACCTAAACTGTCTGTGTCTTGCCAGAAATCTGTCCAATATGCAAGCGCTCTTGGTGCCAGTGGCAATAGGTTTATTTGATGTGTCGCGGGTTGAGTGACTGTGTTAGTCAGACGGCGAAAGTGTAAGCAACTGCGTGTACGAGGACTGATCAATGAATTTTGGCAGTGATAATGTATTTGGTGTCCACCCCGCAATCATGGATGCAGTCGTGGTGGCCAACACGGGCACCCAGGAGTCTTACGGAACAGATATCTACACACGCAAGGCACAAGATCAGCTGTCTGAGTTGTTTGAACGTGAAGTGGAGGCTTTTCTGGTGCTCAACGGCACGGCGGCCAACAGTTTGTGCCTGTCGGCCATGACACCGCCATACGGCGCGGTCATCTGCCATGGCGATGCGCATATCCTGGTGGACGAATGCGGCGCGCCGGAGCTATTTACCGGCGGGGCCAAACTGATCGGCATCAATGATCCAATGGGAAAATTGAAGCTGGAAAGTATTGCAAAGACACTTGATGGTTTCATCCGCGGTGAGCATGATCCGAAACCGGCGACCGTGTCGATCACCCAGTCAAGCGAACTGGGTACGGTATATTCGGTTGATGAGATTGCCGCGATTGCGGATCTTGCCCATTCGCGGGGCATGAAACTGCACATGGACGGCGCGCGCTTTGCCAATGCATTGGTCTCGCTGGGATGTTCGGCCGCCGAAATGACCTGGAAGGCAGGCGTTGACGCGCTGTCTTTCGGATGCACCAAGAATGGTGCAATGATGCTGGAAGCTGTGGTTTTTTTCGATGCGGCACTGGCCGCCGACTTTTCTCACCGGCGCATGAGGGCGGCACAATTGCTGTCGAAAGGCCGGTTCCTGGGCGCGCAGATGAATGCCTACCTTGAAAACAATCTGTGGCTTGACAATGCCCGTCATGCCAACGACATGGCGGCTTATCTGGGTACCGGTCTGGAAGCCACCGGCAAGATGCGGATACCGCTGCCGGTACAGGCAAACGAGGTGTTTCCAATCATGCCAAAATGCTTGTTCGACGTGCTGTTGTCACAAGGTGTCGTGGCGTATCAGTGGCCAGGCGCGGGTCCGGGAAATGATGCGGTGGCGGACGGTGAGATATTTGCCCGCTTTGTCTGTTCATTCATGACCAGCAAGGCTGATTGCGATGCACTGGTGAGCGAGGTCGAGAAATGGAACGGCGCCATCTGACGCTTTTACTGGCTGCCCTGACCGGCATTATTGCATTGCCCCTGCCACAGGCAGAGGCACAAATGGGCGGTTTTTATTATTACGGCTCTCCGGGCTATAATCCCTATCGGTACCCCTATCCCGACCGGGACGGATATGCGCGGTTTGATCTCAACTGCGTCGATGCGGCCAGGCTGTTGCGCGACGACGGGTTTCGGGTCGTCGACGCGATTCGCTGCAAACAGCATCTGCCATTTGTGTACCTGGCTGTGCGCGACGCCAAGCGCTATCGGGTGACGATCAGCCAGTTTGACGGTGAAATACTGGACGTGGTGCCGGCGGACGTCAAATCCCGCAAGGTGCGTAAAAAGCGCCGTAAATCCAAAAAGAAATAGGGCACCAGGTATATCCCTGGCGCCCCCGTTTCATGATGAAACCCGGCCTGTTCAGGCGGCTTTCTGGTCTTCGATCAGCTTGGTTTTCTTGCCGGCGCCCTTGATTTCGATGGTGCGCGGTTTCATTGCCTCGGGAAGCTCGCGCTTCAGGTCAATGTGAAGCAGGCCGTTTTCGATCTCTGCACCGCTGACCTGGACATGCTCGGCGAGCTGGAAGCGGCGGTCGAAATTGCGTGCCGCAATGCCCTGGTGGAGGAAGTTCACCTGTTCGGTGCGCTCTGTCTTCTGACCGGATACGATCAGCGCATTGCTTTTCACCTCTATGCCCAGTTCGTCAGGGGTGAACCCTGCGACAGCCATGGTGATGCGATAGGTGTCTTCGCCGGTACGTTCGATATTGTAAGGCGGGTAAGTGGGCGTATCCACGGTGTTGACTTCGTCGAGCATTTTGGCCAGACGGTCGAAACCTACGCCGGTGCGATAAAGTGGTGTCAGATCAAACATGATAGTCATCCTTTCGATAAGCGATGAAGTCTGGTTGCGCACCCTCCCGTTGAGCGGGGCAGGGTGACTTTCTGTTGCGTGGACCCGTTGTGGCGACCACAAATAATATTTAGGAGGTCTTTGTCCGGTTTCAAGGCCTGTTGCCTGCTTGCTGCACATCGCAGCTTGGTTTACCTACACTACAATACAATAGACGGGGCTGGCGCACCGGGATCACGTGAGCGGCTGCATCAGAATGGTTTTGGTTGAAACTGCCAAACGCCATATATGTGATTGCTGCAATCTTGATACTCAACAAAAGCCCTGCGGGAAATGAACACAGGAATGGCAGCCACTATGGGAGACGGATTTGTTTCGGTTGCCGGAAACCCCGCGCCTGATGATGCCAGTTGTGGATATCTGGAGATATCTGGCAGGGTGAAAGTGCGATATGGCCTGTTTCCCGCACAAGGTGATGCGCTTGGCACAGTATGTTTCCTGCAAGGGCGCGGCGAATGCATGGAACGCAACTTTGAAACCATCCGGGACCTGACGCAGCGCGGTTATCAGGTGGCGGCGATTGACTGGCGTGGACAGGGCGGGTCACCTGCCGCTGACAAGGCTAACCGGCATGGTCATATCTCCAGTTTCGTGCACTATCTGTCCGATTTCAACAGATTCATGACTGAGGTGGTGTTGCCGGATTGCCGTCCGCCCTACATTGTGCTGGGCAATTCAATGGGCGGTCATATTGGCCTGCGCCTGGTTGCCCGGCACAACTGGTTTGCGGCTGCTGTCATGGTGGCGCCGCTGATTGATATTCCCGACACACACCTGCCAGGATGGTTCAAGCTGGTGGTGGTGAAGGCCATGACATGGGTTGGGCTTGGCCGGTTGAAACTGCCGTTTCGCGTTTCAAGATTGCCGCGGCAGGAGGACTTCGACAACAGCCAGTTGACCTCGGACAGGACGCGCTTCATGCGCAATATGAGACTGTGGCAGGAAGCGCCGCAATTGTCGGCGATTGCGCCGACTGTCGGCTGGGTGAATGCGGCGCTGAATTCGTGCAGGAAACTGCGCTCCCTGAACGATACAACGCCGCTGCGCTGCCCAGCGCTGCTGGTAATAGCGGGTCAGGATAAAGTGGTGTCCAACGAGGCCATTCGGCAGTTTGCCCGGTTTGTTCCCGGCGCGGTCACCGTTTCCATCAACGGTGCAAAACACGATATTCTGGCCGAGAGCGATACGTTCCGGGATCAGTTCTTTGCGGCATTCGATGCGTTTGTGGCCGACACTATAAAGTGACTGCT
>JBDNEZ010000250.1:0-4090 GCA_041690095.1 Anderseniella sp. | reverse complement strand
TCGAATTTGGAAAAATCCGGCAATGCGCTCATGATGCATCTCCTGTCGCCAGCATGGAAAGCTCGCCCAGCAGCGTCAGGACGTTTTGCCCCGCATGGACAAACCGGTGAACACCTGCCGCAGTCAGATTGTCTTCCAGCTGCCCCGGTTTGCCTGCCAGCATGATGTGTTGCGCGCCGTGCTGTGCCAGCGTCGCGGCGGCAGCTTCGGCCTCGCTCGCATAGATTGCATCCGACGAGCAGATGCAGGCGATTTTCAACCCGGCCGCCGGCATGTCGTCCGGCGATCCGGTAACCGCTGCGATGCCACCAGCCGCCAGCAGATTGCTCATCCAGGTGGCCCGCACGGTGAAGTCGGCAGGTTTACCCAGGACGGCCAGGAAAACTGTGGGCCGGGCTCCTTTGACTGCAAGACACGCATCACTGGCATCGCGCAACGCTTCAAATCCCTCGCCCAGGCGATGTTGCGGCAGGCGATCGCATGTTTGCATGCCAGCCGCCGGCGAGACCTCACCGATTGTCCAGTCTGCCGGAACATCCATCTCCAGCGTCTTGTTGGATGCTTCGCCGAGATTCGGGAACTCCGAGACACCGATCAACGGCATCTTGCGCCTGGCGATATCCAGATCGCGTGCAACCCGTATAGTCTCGATCATGGAGTGCACTTTACCGTCGACAAGGGCTGCCATCATGCCGCCGCCGGCTTCAACGGTCTGGAAAACCTGCCAGGCAGATCGGGCTAGTTCATGGCTCAGTGCTTCAACATGACCGGATCCGGCGGTGGCATCGCGCACCCGGCCAACGCGGGATTCTTCGAGCAACAGGGACTGGATATTGCGCGCCATGCGGCGGGCAAAGCCATCCGGCAGCCCCAGTGCATGGGTAAACGGCAGTACAGTGACGCTGTCTGCGCCGCCAATGCCGGCGGCAAAACTTGCCGTTGTGGTGCGCAGCAGGTTCACATGCGGATCGCGCTTCGACATCATGCGCGCAGCCGTTTCAACGTGAAGTGTAATGGGCGTTCGGGCCAGCCCCGAGACATCCAGCAGCCGTGCCCACACCAACCGGGCCGCGCGCAGCTTGGCAATGGTGACAAACTGGTCGGCATCAGCGTTCAGCAACATGGAAATGCGCGCCGCTGCGTCCGCTGAAGCAACGCCGCCTGCCTCCAGCATGCGCAAATAATCCACCGCCGTTGCAAGCGCAAGGCCCAGTTCCTGTGCCTCGGAACATCCCGCACCGTGATACACGCGTGCATCAGCCTGCGCGACCGGCCCCCGGTGATCGGATTTACCGGCCAGCTTGAACATGTCGCCGAACCGGCGCGACAGTTCTGCGCGTTCGGTGACCTTGCCGCCATGCGCAAACGCACCGAGCGGATCAAGGCCGAGTGTCAGACTGCAGCGCGCCAGATCAAGCCGCCGGCGTTTGTATTCGTCGAGCACCAGCAAGGCGAGGTCGCGGCCGTGGCGCCCGCCATCAAGACGCACATCGATCAGGTCCAGATCGACACCTTCAAACAGCCGCTGCACGGATCGGGCGTCGGTGATCGCAACACCACGCGCACCTGCTGAAATGCTGCCGGGCAGGACCACCGAGATACCGCTTGCCCCGTTCATCAGGTCATCCAACATCTGGGCGTTGGCAGCGGCGACGTCCGGCATGTCGGCGCGCTGCGCCAGTGTCCAGGCATCCGCCGAGGCACGTGCCGGCGCGGCAGGCAATACAGGTGGATTTTCCGCGCAGGCATAAACCGGTTCGATGACGATGCCGTCGGACGTACGTGTGCGCAGTGTCTCGAACGAGCGGCCTTTCAGGCTCGTGTCCACAAGCGCGCGCCAGTCATCGCGTTCAAGTGCCGGAAATTCACCTGCCAGTTTTAAAGTGCTCATCGTACAGCCATATCCATTCGCATATTGCGTTGCACAATTTTGTAGCGCAGCGCCCGGTTTTCTGCAAATCGACTTTCGTCACAGGTATCCGGAAATGCCCGGAATTGAATTGGCCACGTCCTTGACCAGATCTTCGCCGGCTTTTTCCTTGGCATAGCCCAGTGTCTCTTTGCCCAGCACCTTGATCTGCGTCATGCTGAGACCTGCCGCCTGCAGTTTGCTGACAGCGGCCAGCGGCCCGCCCATCAGTCCGCCGCCCAGCATGCCCAGCAAGCCGCCACCGCGAGCGCCGTCGCCGCCATGCAGTTGCGCCAGTTCACCGGCACCTGGAATGGCGTCGAACAATTGCGTTACCTTGGCCTTGTCGCCCTGGGTCTTGACCAGCGACAGCATGATTCCGGTTGCCTTTTCGGCAATGTCCGGCGCAAGACCGGTTTTTTCAACGACCCGGTCAATCAGCTCCTGCATCAATACATTCCTTTTGGTATTTTGATCTTCTAGGCATTGCCCTTGTCGATGTTGTATAGCAATTTCACTACACACCAACAGTTTTGGCAGATAGGTTAGACAAAATGAGTGATGGATCGGTTTTTCTGGGGCAGAGCGAAAAACGCGAAGAGCTGTTTCTTAAGCTCGCCAACCGGCACGGATTGATTACCGGAGCCACCGGTACCGGCAAGACCGTGACACTGCAGATTCTCGCGGAAGGGTTTTCGGCTGCCGGCGTGCCGGTGTTTGCCTCAGATATCAAAGGCGACCTGTCCGGCATATCACGTGAAGGCGAACCGAAGGATTTCCTGCTCAAGCGTGCCAAGCAGATCGGCTTCGACGATTATGGCTTTGAAGCCTTTCCGACGATTTTCTGGGACCTGTTCGGCAAGCAGGGACATCCCATCCGCACCACCATCACAGAAATGGGCCCGCTGCTGATTTCGCGGTTGATGAACCTGACCGATGCCCAGGAAGGTGCGCTCAACATTGCCTTCCGCATTGCCGATGAGGAAGGCCTGCTGCTGCTCGACCTGAAGGACCTGCGTGCCATGTTGTCGGACCTGGCCACGCGCGGCAAGGAGCTGACCACCGACTACGGCAATGTCAATTCCCGCACCATCGGCGCCATTCAGCGCCGGTTGATCGTGCTGGAGGAACAAGGCGGTGAACATTTCTTCGGCGAACCGGCGCTCGACATCAAGGACCTGATGCGCACCACGCGCGACGGGCGCGGCTATATCAACATTCTGGCAGCTGATGAACTGATGCAGTCACCGCAATTGTATGCCACTTTCCTGTTGTGGCTGATGTCGGAACTGTTTGAGGAAATGCCCGAGGTCGGCAATCCCGACAAGCCGAAACTGGTGTTCTTTTTCGACGAAGCCCATTTGCTGTTCAATGAAGCCCCCAAGAGCCTGTTGACCAAGGTCGAGCAGGTCGTACGCCTGATCCGTTCCAAAGGCGTCGGGGTCTATTTCGTCACGCAGAACCCGCTCGACGTGCCAGATACGGTTCTGGCGCAGCTTGGTAATCGGGTGCAGCATGCGCTGCGCGCCTTTACGCCGCGCGACCAGAAAGCCGTCAAGGCGGCAGCCACCACGTTCCGCCAGAATCCGAAGTTCGATACCGAGGAAGTGATTACCCAGCTAGGCGTCGGCGAGGCGCTGGTGTCTACGCTGGATCTGAAAGGCGTGCCATCGATGGTCGAGCGAACCCTGATTCGCCCGCCATCAAGCCAGATGGGACCGGTGATGCCGGCAGAGCGCACCCTGGCGGTCAAGAACAGCCCGGTGTACGGCTTGTATGATGAAGCCGTTGACCGGGACTCGGCTTATGAGAAACTGCGGGTCAAGGCGGAAAAGATCGCCGAACAACAGCAAGCTGCTGCCGAGGTCAGGGAACTGGCCAAGTCAGAGAAGGCCCAGGCCAGAGAGACCAAGTCGCGATCGACAGGAAGTTCACGGCGCACCGATTCCGCCACCGACCGGTTTGTGAAAAATATTGCCAGCACGGTTGGCCGTCAGGTCGGCAACATGCTGGTGCGCAACAGCGGATCGATCCTGCGCGGTATTCTCGGCGGCCTGCTGAAGCGTTAAATGCCTCAGCCGCCCAGCCGCTGCGTGCTGCCTGCATATAGCGAGGCGAGAAAGGTGTCTTTTCCCGGGAGCGGTCTTGGCGAGCCGAATTAAAACGGAACCGAGTTTTCTT
>JBDNEZ010000249.1:0-7492 GCA_041690095.1 Anderseniella sp. | reverse complement strand
GCCGCCGGATCTGCGAAGATCAATCTGGAACCGGGCGAGCTTGATCCCTATTATGGTTTCTGGTCCTCCGGACAAACCGGCGAGCTTCGCATATTGGGTTTTCCGTCCATGCGCGAATTGATGCGTATACCGGTCTTCAACCGCTGTTCTGCAACCGGGTGGGGTCAGACAAATGAAAGTCTGAAGGTGCTGACCGAGGGCCTTACCGAAGACACCAAGACGTTCCTGGCAGCCAAGGGTATGAAGACCTATGACAACGGGGACCTGCACCACCCGCATATGTCGTTTACCGACGGCACTTATGACGGTCGTTATATTTTTGCCAATGACAAGGCAAATACCCGGGTAGCCAGAATCCGCTGCGATGTGATGAAATGCGACAAGATCATCGAGATACCCAATGCGAATGATATCCACGGCATGCGTCCGCAGAAATATCCGCGCACGGGCTACATATTCGCAAATGGCGAGCACGAAGCGCCATTGGTCAATGATGGCAAGATTCTCGACGATCCATCGCAATATGTGAACATTTTCACAGCGATTGATGGTGATGAGATGAAGGTCGCCTGGCAGGTGAAAGTAAGCGGCAACCTTGATAACACCGACTGTGATTATCAAGGCAAGTATGCCTTCTCGACCAGCTACAACTCAGAGATGGGTATGAACCTTGCCGAAATGACGGAAAACGAACTTGACCATGTTGTGGTGTTCAACATCAAGGCCATCGAAGAAGGTGTGAAGGCTGGCGACGTCGAGGTTCTAAATGGCATTCCGGTCATCAATGGGATGAAAGGTGCCAACAAGAACTATACTCGTTACATTCCAATTCCAAACAGCCCGCATGGTGTCAACACCGCGCCGGACAAGAAGCACATAGTCATCAACGGCAAACTGTCACCTACGGCGTCCGTCATCGATGTTGAAAAAGTGGATGCGTTGTTTGAAAGTGACGCTGACCCACGGTCCTGTATCGTTGCTGAACCCGAACTGGGCCTGGGCCCGCTTCACACGGCATTTGATGGCAAGGGTAACTGCTTTACCACGCTGTTTCTTGATAGCCAGATCGTCAAGTGGAACATGGAAAAGGCCATCAAGGCGTTTGCAGGTGAAAAGGTCGACCCGATTATCTCCAAGGTCGATGTGCACTATCAGCCAGGTCACAACTCCACTTCAATGGGCGAGACAGCTGAAGCTGATGGTGAATGGCTGATTTCGATGAACAAGTTCTCAAAAGACAGGTTCATAAATGTTGGTCCCATGAAGCCTGAAAACGAGCAGTTGATTGATATTTCGAGCGACGAAATGAAGGTCGTCCATGATGGCCCGACGTTCGCAGAGCCACATGACAGTATCATCGTGCGGTCTGATATCGTAAAACCGGTCAATGTGTGGAGCCGCGATGATCCGATGTTTGCCGACGCTGTCAAACAGGCAGTGGCCGACGGTGTGGATATCGAAAGTGACGATACCGTTATCCGTGATGGCAACAAGGTACGTGTCTACATGACCTCAATTGCACCGCAATTCGGGCTGGAGAAATTCACCGTCAAACAGGGTGATGAAGTAACGGTCTACGTGACCAACCTCGATGACGTGGATGATGTTACTCACGGTTTCTGCCTCTCGAATTACGGTATTGCGATGGAAGTCGCGCCGCAGGCAACAGCGTCGATCACATTTACTGCTGACCGGCCTGGTGTCCACTGGTTCTACTGCCAGTGGTTCTGTCATGCGCTGCACATGGAGATGCGCGGCCGCATGTTGGTGGAACCGCGTGGTGTATAGGATTGCCTGACATGAAAGGGATGGCCCGGACCATACAAGGTGTGTTGCTGCCGGCATTGCTTGCAACATCGGCGCTTGCTGCCGATATCAAGGTGATGCCGGGTAAGGATGCACTGGTGCGGGCCATCCAGTCTGCCCAGCCTGGAGACAGGCTGATGCTGGCTGCAGGCAGCTATGTCGGTGGCGTACTCGTTACCAAGCCGATTGAGATCCACGGCAATGGACAGGTTCATGTTCAGGGCGCAAAAGTGGGGTCGGTCATCAAGATAGATGCGCCCGATGTTGTCGTGTCCGGGTTGAAACTGACCGGTTCAGGTTCTGATCACCAGACAATCGACAGTGGCGTTCAACTGACAAAAAAAGCAACCAATGCGATCGTTCGAGACAATCATATTGTGGGCAACCTTTACGGCGTCGATATTCACGGTGCGCGAAATGCACTGGTCGAAGGCAACACCATCATTGGCCGTCAGGACTGGTTGATGAACCGGCGTGGCAACGGTGTTTACGTCTGGAACGCACCGGGCGCAAAGGTTCACAACAACAAGGTACGGTTTGGCCGCGACGGCGTTTTTGTCAATTCCAGCAAGAAAAACTCGTTCAAGAACAACAGGTTTGAAGACCTGCGGTTTGCGGTTCACTACATGTATGCCGATGACAGCGAAGTCTCAGGCAATGTGTCGATAGGCAATCATCTCGGCTATGCGATCATGTTCACCACCCGCATCAAGATTACCAACAACACGTCCATCGGTGATCGCGACCACGGCATCATGCTGAACTATACCAACAGCGCACTTCTGGAAGGCAATGTTGTGCGTGGCGGCGGTAAAAAATGCCTCTTCATGTACAATGCCAACAAAAATGTGATGCGTAACAACCGTTTTGAAGGATGCCCGATCGGCATCCACTTTACCGCCGGTTCGGAACGCAACACGATTGTCGGCAACGCATTTGTCGGCAATCAAAGACAGGTCAAGTTTGTCGGATCAAAAGACCACATCTGGTCGGGCAACTACTGGAGTGATCACAGCGCCTTCGATGTAAACGGCGATGGTATTGCCGACCAGGCGTTTCACCCCAATGACGCCATGGATCAGATTCTGTGGACGCAACCGTCCGCGAAACTGCTGCTGGGCAGCCCTGCGATACAACTTATCCGCTGGGCGCAGAAAGAGTTTCCTGCCTTGTTGCCCGGCGGTGTGGTGGATGACAAACCGCTGATGACACCGACGCTCACGCCGGAAGCAAACTTCAAAGCGGGGGTACGGCTGCGATGACCATGGTTTTGCATACCCACAATGTCTCGCGGCGTTTCAGGGAAGTTGAAGCACTGAAAGGTGTGTCGCTGGATGTTGCATCCGGCGAGAAAGTGGCGCTGCTGGGCCATAATGGTGCCGGCAAGACCACGTTGTTCCGGGTCATCCTGGGCTTTTTGCGCACACACGGCGGCAATGTTTCCATTGATGGCCAATCGCCAGGGAGCCGGCTGGCCAGGCGAGATGTATCCTACCTGCCTGAAAGCGTTGCCTTTCCCAAGATGCTGACTGGCCGGGAGATTGTATCTTTCTATGCAAAGCTCAAATCTGTTGATGCCGGACAGGTTGCGATTGCGCTGGAAAAAGTCGACCTTGCCGATGCAGCTGACAGGCCGTGTGGCGGGTACTCAAAAGGTATGCGGCAGCGGCTGGGACTGGCTCAGGCGATTGTTGGCAGCCCCAAGCTAATGTTGCTTGATGAGCCGACATCCGGGCTGGATCCCATCTCGCGGCAACGTTTTTATACCCTGATTGGCGAGATTGCCGACAAGGGCACGGCGATTTTGCTGTCATCGCATGGATTGAGTGAGCTTGAATTAAAGACTGACCGGGTGGCAATTCTGCGCAAGGGCGAACTCGTGGCAAATGGATCGTTGGCCGAACTGCAACGATCGGCAAACCTGCCAATCCGCATTCGGGTTCGTTCAAATTCCGTTGATGTTGAACGCGTGCACATGCGATTTGGCGGTGAGCGGGTCAACGGGGAGTCTGTTGAATTTGACTGTGCGCGACCGGACAAGATGGACCGCTTGTCGGCTATTTCACAACTTGGCAATGCCGTGAGTGATGTGGATATCTCATCGCCGAGCCTTGATGAAGTCTATCGTTATTTTTCCCGTGACGATGCTGAGGGAGGCGATAAGGCATGAGAGCAATTCTGGCAATCGCCCAGACTGAAATCCGCATCGGGATCCGTAACCGATGGGTTCTGCTGGCTTCAATCATCCTGTTGGTATTTGCACTGCTGTTAGCCTTGTTGGGCAGTGCGCCATCCGGCGCCACAAAGGCAGATGGGTTGAGCGTTGTGGTGGCCAGCCTGTCAACGCTGTCGGTTTATCTGGTACCGCTGATCGCCCTTCTGCTGTCGTTTGATGCGATTGCCGGTGAAATTGATCGTGGAACGCTGCAACTGACGCTGGCAACCCCGGTTTCGCGAGGACAGGTCCTGTTTGGTAAATTCTGCGGCCACGTCGCCGTGTTGTCCATGGCGGTTGTGTTTGGCTACGGTATTGCCGGCGCGCTGGTGTTCGCTGCCGGAAAGAACACCGGTATGGCTGGCATAATTGATCTGATACGCGTGATTGTCACCAGCCTGGCGCTCGGTGCGACCTTTGTCGCGATTGGATATGTGGCAAGTGTCAGTGTGCGCCAGACCGGGACCGCTGCAGCGCTGGCAGTTGCCATCTGGCTGTTTACCGTTGTGCTTTACGACCTGGCGCTGCTGGGCGGACTGCTTGCCAGTGCGGACGGGTTTTTTGCCAAAACTCTGTTTCCCTACTTGCTGTTGCTCAACCCGGCCGACGCGTTTCGGGTGTTTAATATGGCGGCAATCGATGCCGGGGTTCAAGCAGCAGGACTTGCCGGAGGTGGCAATGCACTACCGTACCTGCCGCAAATGGCTATCATCAGCCCGTTTGTATGGATGGCGATTGCACTCGGTCTGTCGACCGCAATTCTCAGGAGGGTTCAACCATGATCAACAGATCTGTCAGGGCCTTCCTCAGCCTGGCCTGTCTTCTGTTGTTGTCGGCCTGCAATGAGCAAAGTGCCAAACAGGATTTGCCAGCGCCTGTTGCCATCACGGAAGACGCGGTGGGTCACTATTGCAACATGAATATTCTGGAGCATACCGGACCGAAGGCGCAGGTGCACCTTGAAGGCCTTGAAGTTCCGATCTTTTTCTCTCAGGTGCGCGATGCGATTGCCTTCATGCGGTTGCCGGAAGAAACCCAGGTGCCGGTTGTCATCTACGTCAATGATATGGGTAAATCCGAGCAATGGGATTTTCCCGGCGATGACACCTGGATTGACATACATAAGGCCTTCTTCGTGATCAACAGCACCAGAACAGGGGGCATGGGCGCGCCGGAAGCCATCCCGTTTGGAACCGAAGCCGCAGCAAAGGGATTTTCCGGCAAACAGGGAGGAGAGGTTGTGCGTCTGACTGAAATCCCGGACGCCTATGTACTTGGCCCGGTTGAATTGAAACAGCAAAGTCACCTAACTACAGGCATGATCAAATGATGATATCCCGCCGCCGATTCATGACCATCTCGGCCGGTCTGACCCTCAGTGCAACAGCCTGTCCTGCTGTTGCGAAGACTGTGTCCTGGCAAGGCATTGCCCTGGGTGCGCAGGCCAAGCTGATCATCACCGGCATGCCGGAAGCCGACGGCAAACGTCTCATCAGACTGGCGCTGAAAGAAATCGACCGCCTTGAAGATATTTTCAGCCTTTATCGAGCAGACAGTACGGTGTGCGTGCTCAACTCGAAAAGTCGGCTTCTCTCACCACCTGCAGACCTGTTGTCTGTGCTGTCTCAGGTAAGTGTCGTTCACGCCGCAACAGGTGGGGTCTTCGACCCGACCGTGCAGCCATTGTGGAAAGCATTTGCCGAGCATGGCGGCCACCCGGCCCAGAGGCTCGTTCGCAGTGCACGCGAAAAGGTTGGTTGGCGCATGGTAAACTACAGCATGAGAGAAATCGAGTTTGCCAGACCCGGCATGCAACTGACACTCAACGGTATTGCGCAGGGCTTTATCACAGACCGTATCTCCGCGTTGCTTCGCTCCGAAGGGCTCGAGAATGCAGTTGTCAATATTGGTGAAATATCCGCATTGGGTCACAAGCCGGGCCGTAACGGATGGCAGGTCGGGTTAGCCGTAACCGGTGATGAGGCGCCGACAGATTTCGTGGAACTGAAGGACAGGTGTGTGGCGACATCCGCGTCGTTGGGAACCACATTTGATGGTGTAACCAGTCATATTATCAACCCGTCAACGGGATTGCCGGCTCAATCTGAATGGCAACGAGTGAGTGTTGTCCATCGCTCGGCGGCAATAGCCGACGGGCTGTCAACTGCCGCCATCCTGATGAATGAGCAGCAACTGGTTGAGTGTGTGAAGAAGTTTGGTCAGGTGAGGTTGAATGCCAGGCGGGCCGACGGATCTGAGTTGATCGTTTAAGTTTGTGGAATTGTCAGACGTTTCGGCACGACCAACCCAGCTGTTGCGCAGACTTCACCGCGAAAAGTGTGATCGCAACATTTGTGCCGTCAACAAGCCTGCATCTGGAGGCTTGCAACAGTTCCCTGTACGGCGATAAAATTCCCCCCTTATGCCGCACAAATTCCCCTGCAAGTTTCCTTATGTCATTGCGATGTGACCCGGCGCACGGCAATGTGGGTACTGAGATTTGGTATTATAGATCCCAACAACATACAGGCGATCAAACATGCAGAAATTTGCAGTCGGACAAGCCGTCCGTCGCGTAGAGGATGAGCGCTTTCTCAAAGGAGAAGGCCGTTATGTCGATGATATCGTATTGGACAATATGGCTCACGCTGCCTTCGTGCGCTCACCGTTTGCCCATGCGAAAATCGGCAAGATAGATATTTCGGCAGCCGCCGCCATGCCGGGTGTCATCAGGGTACTCAGGTACAAGGACGTCAAGCAGGCAGGCCTCGGCGCATTCCCGACGCTGACTGCGGTGGACGGTGTTGATGAAAACGGCATTGCCGTGCCGGACCGGTTTGCCCTGACCGGCGATGTGGCGCGTTTTGTGGGTGACCCTGTCGCGATGGTGATTGCAGAAACCGCAGCCCAGGCCCAACTGGCAGCAGAAGCAGTGATGGTTGACTACAACGACAGGCCTGCGGTGATTGATCTGGCCACGGTGCTGGATAAAAAAACCAAACCGATCCATTCAAAGCTGAAATCCAACAGGGCCTATCACTTTCACAAAGGTGACGCGGCAGGTGTCGACAAGGCTGTCGGTGCCGCCGCGCATGTCACCCGGCTGACCTTCGTCAACAACCGGGTCGCGCCATCTGCGATTGAGCCGCGCGGCTCAATCGGCGATTACGACCAGGCCAGGGACCAGGTAGTGCTGTACGTTTCCGGCCAGGCAGTACACGGCCAGAAGGGCCAAATGGCGGATGCCATTTTCAAGGTGCCACCGGAAAAGGTTCGCGTTGTGATGCCGGATGTCGGCGGCGGGTTCGGCGCGAAGAATTTTGTCTACCCTGAAAATGTCATGGTGATGCTGGCCGCAAAGCTGCTTGGCCGCCCGGTCAAGTGGATTGCGCAGCGATCTGAAAACTTCCTGTCGGAAATTCACGGCCGCGATCATTTGACCACCGCAGAACTGGCGCTGGACGAGGACGG
>JBDNEZ010000248.1:0-2904 GCA_041690095.1 Anderseniella sp. | reverse complement strand
CGGTTCGGATCCCCGTTCACCAGCGCTTGCAGGCTTGCCGGCGGCGTCTTGATTTTCTCGCTGTCATAGATGATGGCGAAGTGACCATAATCATAGGGTACAAAAGTCTTGTCGGTCCAGGTGACGGGCAGGCTGACATTCGCGGTGTCGATGCCGTGGTCTTCAAACAGGCCGGTTGCCGTGGCCTCTGCTGCAAGGCTGGTGTCTATGCCAAGCAGAATGTCCGCGCTGGTGTTACTGCCTTCCAGTCGGACGCGGTTCAAGGTGGCAACCGCGTCGGCAACGGCGACCCATTCGAGCTCGCAATTACACTCGGCTTCAAAGGAAGCCTTGATCTTCGGACCCGGGCCCCAATCGGAAATGAAGCTGTCATATGTATAAATGGTCAGCTTGTCTTTGGCCGATGCCGGCCCAACCAGAACCGTGAGAGCGGCAAGGCACAAACAGAAAAATCGCAGCATTTTCAATCTCCTCCAGGAAGATGACAATTGGCTGCCGGGGATAACGGGAACGTGTCCGGAATCGGCTCGTTTCCCTCCGCCGGCATAATCCGGATCAGGTTCAGAGGGTTGGCAAGGATACTTGCCTCTCAGCCCTTCATAAAACGGGCACCCCAAGAGCAATCACACATATAGTGCACCAGAGCGCACTTGTACAAGCAACTAGTGCATCATCCGATCAGATGGAATCATCTGTTCGGATAAAGATGCTCGATTACAAAGTGTTAGAGCAATATGCATCCATAAGGATGCATATTGCTCTATGTGTGCTATTGGAGCGGCCATGACGCAGAAGTTTACATTATTGCTGGCTGGCGAGCTGACTGTGACGGACAGGCTCAGAAACCAGATTGCCGGCAGCAGGATCATTGCTGCAGATGGCGGCATGGTCCATGCAATCGCCCTCGGCGTGATGCCGGAACTGTGGCTTGGCGATTTTGATTCCAGTGATGAAGCGCTGACTGCGCGGTTCGCCGATGTGCCGCGCCAGTGTCATCCTGTTGCCAAGAACGCTACGGATGGCGAACTTGCAGTGGATGAGGCAATTCGGCTGGGAGCAACCGATCTGTTGCTGGCGGGCGGGTTTGGCGGCCAGGCCGACCATGCCTTTGCTCACATGATGATGCTGCTCAGGTTAAAGGCGCGGGGCATGCCGGTGACACTGTCCAGTGGGCACGAAGAGGCCTGGCCGTTGCTGGATGACACGGTGGAACTGACGCTGCCGCCGGCATCGCGTTTGTCGATCCTGCCGGTGACCGACCTGGAACGCATCACCATTGAAGGGGTGCGCTGGCCTTTGACCGACCGTGATGTGGTTCTGGGCTCAACATTGACCCTGTCCAACGAAGTGACAGCGTCTCCGGCGCGGGTGTCGGTCGCGTCCGGCAAGGCGATCATCCTGGCCTATCCGAACGTTTGAGAGATGATTCAGACAATTGACAGTGCCGATGGTCCATCCGGCGACGGAAATTCGTGGTCGAGCAGGGCCAGATCGTCCTGGTCCAGCTCAACATCAAGTGCTGCGACGATCGGGGCGATACGCTCCACCCGCGAGGTCTTGGGAATGGCAATTGTCTGCTGCCGCGAAAGCAGCCAGGCAAGCGCAATGGACGCCGGCGTGACGCCGTGGCGGTCGGCGAGTGTTGCAAGACTTGCGTCGCGTAACAGCCGGCCTTCTCCCAGCGGGCAATAGGCCATCACCGGGATGTCAAGTTCCACAAGTTTCGGTTTCAGGTCCCATTCAATGCCGCGATCCGACAGATTGTATAATACCTGATCGACGGCACAGTTGCGCCCGTTGCGGACACCGAGTAATTCGGTCATGTCGCCAGCATCCAGATTGCTGACACCCCAATTGCGGATTTTTCCATCTGTCCTGAGGCGTTCAAAGCCGGAGACCGTTTCATCCAGTGGAAATTGCCCGCGCCAGTGCAACAGATACAGGTCAATGCGATCTGTCTGCAGGCGCTCAAGAGACCGCTCACAAGCGGCAATCACGCCATCATAGGACGCATTGTGCGGATAAACCTTCGACACAATGTAGGCCTCGTCGCGCCGCTGCCTGACGGCCTCGGCCACAACCATCTCGGCGCCGCCTTCGCCATACATTTCTGCTGTGTCCAGCAGACTTAGCCCGCAGTCGAGGCCATGGCGCAACACGTCTGCTTCTGCCTGCAACAAGTCTGCGACCTCGCCCATGCGCCAGGTGCCGAGGCCAATAGCGGGTATTTTGTCTCCGCCGGGAAGGGTTACATGTTTCATACGCAACTCCACTATTCCATTTCTGCAGCTTGACGCACGATGGGGTGTGAACGCAAGCTGCCTGTCGATAGAATAATAATGCTCGATGGCGATGGGAAGTATGAAAACACAAGCTTTTTCGTTTGCAGCCGGTGACTGGCGGGCAGAGATTTTCGCTGCGCTGAAACAGCAGAATGTGCAGCAGATGGCGTACGTGCCGGATGCCGGTCATGCCAGCCTGATCCAGGCGTGTCATGCTGACAACGATATCAACTGCACGGTCCTGACCACTGAAGAAGAAGGTGTCGCGCTGCTGGCCGGTGCCGACCTTGGCGGGCAACGCGGCGTCATGCTGATACAATCATCAGGGGTGGGCAATTGTGTCAACATGTTCTCATTGCTCAACTCATGCGGTTTTCCGTTTGTGACGCTGGTGACGATGCGGGGTGAATGGGGCGAATTCAATCCATGGCAGATGCCGATGGGTCAGGCGACGGAAGAGACCTTGAAGCGGTCAGGCTTTGTGGTCTACCGGGCCGACACCGGTGAAGATGCTGCGGCCATGACCGGGTCGGCGATGCGGCTGGCTTATGACAGCAATTGTCCGGTTGCCGTCTTGTTGTCACAGCGCCTCATCGGCGCGAAGACCTTTTAAGGCGGGAGG
>JBDNEZ010000247.1:0-3261 GCA_041690095.1 Anderseniella sp. | reverse complement strand
GACCAGAGTCCGCTGCGTAACTCGTGAAAGCCTGCTCAGGCCGCGATTTCCAGTTATCAAATATAGCCGAAGGTCCACAAAGGGCTCAGAGCGGTCGTTTCGCTCAATCTAAATTAACCTGTCCTGACGCTAGATGGTTCCAGCCTTGATAGAATGCTCTGGCCTTTTTTAAGGCAACCAGGCAAGTCACAGTTCCAGCTATGGAGTCAGGTTCAGCTGGCCAGTACGCGGGTGGTGGGGAATGTGATGTCGACGCGGGTGCCCTTGCGGGCCTCGCTGGAAATCTCGAACGTGGCCCGGTTGGCCTCGACCAGTGCCTTGGTAAGCGGCAGGCCGAGGCCGGTGCCCTGAACTTCGGGCCGGCCGGCAAGCTCGATACGGCGAAACGGCTCCAGCGCCTTGCTCAACTGGTCTTCGTTCATGCCGACGCCGGTGTCGGTCACAGACAGCAGCAACTCTCCGGTGGCAATCGCCTTGGCCGTGATGATCACCTGCCCACCGGGGTCGGTGAACTTGATGGCGTTGGATGTCAGGTTCAGCAACACCTGCTTGATTGACCGCATGTCGGCGACAACCTGGGGCAGATTTGGTGCGACTGACTTGCGCAATACAACGCGGGCCCCGGTTGCCTCGTCCTGCATCAGTTTTATGCAGCTATCAATCGCCTGGCCCAGATCAACCGAGATGAAATTCAACTCCAGCTTGCCGGCTTCCACCTTCGACAGGTCCAGCAGATCGTTGACCAGCGACAAAAGGTACTCGCCCGAAGTGTGAATATCGTTGGCATAGCCTTCATAGCGTTCAGAGCCCAGTTTGCCGAACTGGGCGCTGCGCATGATGTCTGAAAAGCCGAGAATGGCATTCAGCGGCGTGCGTAATTCGTGACTGATGCGCGCCAGGAACTCGGATTTCTGCCGGCTGGTATGTTCAGCCGTATCGCGGGCCTCGCGCAGGTCCGTTTCGGTTTTCTTCCATTGGGTTATGTCGCGCATCACGGCGCAATATGCCGATGCGGGTATGTCCGGCATGCGGGCGGCGATCTTGCGCATGGTGATGAAGATCGGCACATCGCCGCCGTCATTGACACTGGCTATGATCTCGCGGCCGCCATTGAACAGCATGGACAGTCCGCTGTCCCCGAGAGCGGCCAGATAATCGCGCACCACCTTGGCGCTGGCGTTGTCCATCAGACTGGCAAGCGGCTTGTCGATTACGCTGGCGGCCCTGACACCGAACAGGGCTTCGGCCCCCGCGCTCATGTAAGTGATGCTGCCGTCATCAGACAGGAACACAATGCCATCGGTGGCTGTGTCCAGAATTGACATCAGCTCGGCTGTGCCGACGACAGGGTGCGGGCCTTCCGGTGTCTCCGGCAGGGGTGGACTGGAAGTAGCATTTTTTATTGCAGGCAGCGCTGCGGCTGCTTCGGGAGCAGGTGGTGCTGGCTGTTGGGCTGACAAGCCTCTGGTTACGTCCTTATGCTCGGATGCCGTGTTCGACTGAGTTGGAACGTCGCTACCCGAAACCGGGGGATCCACAGGAAGATCCACAGGAAGATTCATTGCCGTTTTCGGCAAACTGCCATCTGTTGCAGCCATGATTGCCATGGGCATGGCGCCGTCATTCCACGGGAATGTCGATTTATCGACGGAAAACCCGACCTCCTCGCCGTCGCGCCGCTTGACGGTGACGGAACCGTGTCTGCTCGACACTGAACCGAGCGCTGCGGCAATGTCGTGACGGTCGGTCAGCTCATTTTCACTGGCGTAGCCCAACGCTGTGGCAATCGCCTGGTTGGCATAGATGATCTTGCCGGCCCGATACAGAACGATTGCCTTGGGAAGGCCCGACAATGCGTCGCGTATGATGTCAGGCACGCCGAAACTGGCCGCCTTTGCCACTGTTGCGGTTTTTTCTGCCGGAGCCGCGTCTGCTGGTGTCGCGACCGTCGCCGTGTTTCGGTCCGGCGCACCATCGCGTGCCGCGCTCTCCGGCTGTGTTTTGTCTGCAGCCTGGGTGGTTGCGGCCTCAATCGCCTTGCGCAGGTGCGTCAGCGCATTTATCTGCGGGACGTGCTGGCCGGCTGGCGATGTGGCCGGGGCGCCAGCCCCGATTGGCGGCAATGCGCGTTCAAGCGCACGCCGGTCGGTAACATCCTCCAGTACCAGTGAATACCGGGTGTCGGAACCGTCCGGCAGGGTGATCGGTTTGGCAGTCACCCTGATTTCACGAGCGCCAAATCCTGTCGTCATCTTCACAATCGCACTGGCAATGCCGGCCCGGCCTGCGCGCTCCAGCAATCTGGCCGAACCCTCGTCTGCGGAAAGCTCGGCAAGTGTGGCCGGCGTGGTCCCGCCGAACAGGCTTCGAGCCATCGCATTTGCATAGCTGACTATACCGTCATCACCACAGATCACCGTGGCAACGGGCAGCGTTTCCAGTATCGAGTGTGCATTTGCACTGTCTGCCGTTTCAGGCGCGGCACCTGAAATCGGCCTGTCGGCAACCATCAGCAGGCCGTTGCGCCCGTCGGCCAGTGTGTGCACATGCACTGTCACGCTGAACGGCGTATCATTTTCGGCTGACGCAAAACTCAGCATTTCCTGCCAGCTTTCGCCGCGTGCGGCGATTTTGGACAGTTCAGATACCCTGCTTGCGCCGGGGTCTGCTTCATCGAACGGCATGTCGATGAGGTCGAACAGATTCTCGCAGCCAAAAAATGTAACACCGGCGGCATTGGCCCAGACGATTCGCAGACGCGCACCGTCCCACAGCCAGGCCGGCACAGCAGCAGTGTTCAGCTCATCCAGTGATGGCACGGTTTGTACAGTCAAAACAATTCCCCAGGCCGACTTGCGTTACCCACTACACAAAGACAGGCATTTCCAGCCTGTCCAACTCGTCGTCCCAATATCCAGATGACAATGCTATGTGCCCGGCATCGTCAATTGCCGCATCCAGGTGCAGTCTAATCCGGTTTTGTGACTGCCGTCCATGCCTTGTTAACGAATTAATAACTGTTGTTGTAAGGACATGGTTAACCGGGTTTTGTACCGGTCTTGCAGCGCTTGTGCTGCGACCTTTCCGGTGTTGCCCTTTGTGACTTGCAAAACGCTGGCCTTCGGCATAGTTTGCGCCCCGCTGAACGAGATTTTGTGCAGGCGTAGCTCAGTTGGTTAGAGCGCCGGATTGTGGATCCGGAGGCCGTTGGTTCAAACCCATCCGCCTGTACCATCTCGTTTCAATGTTTCCATCAGACAG
>JBDNEZ010000246.1:0-7852 GCA_041690095.1 Anderseniella sp. | reverse complement strand
TCATCCTTGGGCCCCGTCCCAAGGATCCAGACTCGCCATCGGCATTCATTTGCGCAAGACATTTGATTCCGCTCACGCCAGCAGCCTGCGGCTGCGCTCCGCTGGGGCGCACTTCGTGCGGTGGACGGTCGGCCTTGCCTAGGCACTGGCGTGCCTCGGAGGAGTATTTCTTACATGTCGAGTTGAATTCTGGAACTAGACCCGACGGGTCTCGGGCCGGTCAGGCCCGCCCTAGCGGAGCGCAGCCGAAGGCTGCTGGCGTGAGCGGAATAAAACCAGCGCTGTGTGGATCCCCGGGACAAGCCCGAGGATGACAAGTGTAAATCTCATATGTCATCCTTGGGCTTGTCCCAAGGATCCACAGCACTGGCTGCAGTGATGAACTCCCCTCCGAGGCACGTAGTGCCGAGGCAAGGCCGACCGGCCGCCGCACGCAGTGCGCCCTCGCGGAGCGCAGCCGCAGGCTGCTGGCGTGAGCGGAATACAACAACCTCAGTTCCTGAACGGTTTGAAATGCTTCGACAATTTCAACCCCTGCTTCTGGTAATTCGATCCTATCCCCTGGCCGTAGACGGTTTCGGGGGGTTCGCTCAGTGGTTCGTAGACCAGACGGCCAATGATCTGGCCGTCTTCCAGGATGAACGGCACGTCATGGCTGCGCACTTCCAGCACGGCCCGGGAGCCTTCGCCGTCGCCTGACACATCTCCGAAACCGGGATCGAAAAACCCGGCATAGTGCACGCGGAACTCGCCGACCAGCGGATTGAACGGTACCATTTCAGCCGCATGGGTCGGCGGCACGCGCACAGCCTCCTTGGAAGCCAGGATATAGAACTGGTCCGGGTCGAGGATGAGCGAGCCGCGTTGCCAGATCGGGTCCCAGTAATCGAGAACCTCGAGACCGGCCTTGAGGTCCACATCCACCAGTCCGGAATAGCGTTTGGCGCGGAATCCGACCGGCTGGTCGTGATCGAAGCTCGACAGGTCAATGCTCAGGGCGATCCCGTTGTCGATGGAGACATCGCCTGAGGTGACCAGCGGCTTCTGATTGTGCAGTTCATGGATCAGAGCGTCACTGGGCGATACATTGCCGGCGCGAAAGCGGATCTGCGACAGGCGCGAGCCGGTGCGAACCAGAATCGGGAAGGTCCGCGGCGATATTTCCGCATACAGCGGGCCGCTGTAACCGGCAGGCACCTGGTCGAATTCAGCTGCATTGTCGGCGATAACGCGGGTGAAGATGTCAAGCCTGCCGGTTGAGCTTTTCGGGTTGGCTGCCGCTGACATGGTGTCATCCAGGGCGAGTGCCTCAAGCAGCGGCACAATGTACACGCAACCGACTTCCAGAACGGCACTGTCGGTCAAATCAATCTTGTGCAAGGCAAGCTGGTCGAGCCGGTCAGCAACAGTGTGACGCGGACCGGGCATGAAGGACGCGCGCACCCGCCATGCCACTTCCCCCAGACGCAGGTCCAGGCTGGCGGGCTGCACCTGATCCACATCAAGCGGGCTTTCAGCAATAATATGGCCGGTCTCGACCATCTGGCGAATAATATGGGCAGGCGCGATACCATTTGCAGCTTGGGAGGTCATCTGTATTGCTTTCTGATGCGTTTCAGGTGACAGAGTTAGCATATCGACTATCCGGTGTCGGCTGTAACGATCACCTGGTAGCTACAGACGTGTGATTTTCGTGGATAAACCGGCAAGGCAAGACGTCGGGTGCACACTATCACGACATCGCCAACGGCACACAGGCAAGGCAACGGCAAGCGAATCATGGACATCTATCAGGCAGTTACCCACGACATAGAAGTATCCGTCCTGCCCCAATACCTGGACGACCGCTCCGACCCTGACGAAAACTACTATGTCTGGGCCTATACGGTCTCCATCGAGAACAAGGGCAGCAAGACGGTAACCCTGCGCACCCGCCACTGGGAAATCATCGACGCGAACGGTCAGCGCCAGGATGTCGATGGTGAAGGCGTCATCGGCAAGCAACCCACCCTTGGGCCCGGCGAGCGATTTGAGTATACCTCCGGCTGCCCGCTTGGCACGTCCAGCGGATTCATGGCCGGTTTCTACACCATGGAAGGGGCCGATGGCGAGATGCTGCAGGTAGACGTGCCGGCGTTTTCGCTGGACTCGCCGGATGCTAAACTTACCATCAATTGAGACTCACCCAACATTGTGGAGACCGGCGCCTTGAGCAACCAGCAAACCATGTCGTCAGCGCAATTGCTGGAGCACCTGATCGGCTTCGACACCACGTCGTGCAACTCGAATTTTCCGTTGATCGAATTTGCCGAGGCGTTCCTGCGCGGCCACGGCATTGAAACGGTCCGGGCAGATTACGCCCTCGGCAAGACCAACCTTGTCGCCACAATCGGGCCCGCCGTCGATGGCGGCGTGGTATTGTCCGGTCACACCGACACGGTGCCGGTGACAGGCCAGACCTGGGCAACGGACCCCTTCAGCCTGACAGCCATCAATGGTGACCTGTTTGGCCGCGGCACCTGCGACATGAAAGGGTTTCTGGCCTGCTGCCTGGCCGCTGTGCCGCAGTTGAAGGCGCGCAATCTTGCCCGCCCGGTCCATCTGGTGTTTTCTTGCGATGAAGAAGTCAGTTGCGAAGGCGTGATCCCCGCAATCAGGCGGTTTGGTTATGATATGCCGAAGCCGGCGATCTGCATTGTCGGCGAACCGACCATGATGGACGTCGTGACCGGTCAGAAGGCGTGCCAGGCATTCCTGACAACCATCGCCGGCGTTGAAGCGCACTCCAGCAAACCGTCACTGGGCTGGAGTGCTCTCAGCGAGGCGGTGCTGCTGATCAACGAAATCACTGTCATTGCGCAGGAAATGCGTGACAAGATGAACCTGAATTGTGAGTTCGATCCGGCCTTCACCACCGTGCATGTGGGTGCCATCCATGCTGGCACCACGGTCAACATCGTCCCCAATCAGGCGACGGTCTCGTGGGAAGCCCGATTGCTGCCGGATCAGGACGAAAACGAGATTCGCGACCGGGTGGCAGGCTTTGTACAGCGCCGTAACGACATCATTCGTACGGCATTTTCCCACGCCGGGATCGAGACCGACAATTACGTCAATGTGCCGGGGCTGGAACCGGAACCGGACGGCGAGGCCAGATCGCTTGCCATGCGGCTGACCGGCTCGAACCGCACCGGTGTTGTAGCGTACGGAACCGAAGCCGGTCATTTTCAGGCAGCAGACATATCGACGGTGATCTGCGGGCCGGGCTCGATTGACCAGGCGCACAAGCCGGACGAGTATGTCGCCGCCAGCCAGCTTGCCGAGTGTGACCGGTTTCTCGTCCGACTGGGAGAAGACCTCAGCGTCGGCTGAATATGCTCTATGCGCCGGATTGCACTTCGTCCGGCTTCAATATCTCGTCTGCATCGAAGTGATAGCTGGCCGAGCAGAACTCGCATTTGACATCAATGCTGCCGTCCTCGGCCATATGCGCCTTGTCGTCATCGGGCATGTTGGCAATAATACCCTTCAACCGGTCTGCCGAACACGAACAATAGCGCTGCAGCTGCAGTTCCGGATAAACGGTGACACCGTCTTCATGGAACAACCGGTACAGCACGCGTTCAGATGACAGAAGCGGATCAATCAGTTCATGATCCTCGACGGTTTCCAGCAGCAGTTTTGCCTTGCGCCAGTTGTCGTCCTCATCGACCTCGGGCTCGCCATTGCCGGTCGGATCGTCACCGGAATAAACCGGTATCGGGCTGATACCGCCATCTTCCGGCAGGTGCTGGATCATGATGGCACCGGCGCGCCATTTGTCCTGATGGCCGGCGCGGCCGACCAACGGACCGGCAGCCAGACGCAACAGGGTCGGGATCTGTTCGGACTGGCGGAAATATTCATGCGCCGCATCGCTCAAGGTGGCATTGTTGAGCCCGACAATGCCCTGATAGCGTTCCATGTCCTCGCCCTGATCGACGGTCATCGCAAGATGCCCGTTGCCGATGACGGACTGCGCCGAGACGGTGCCGGCTGCTTGCAGCCGTGCCAGCGCATCAACATCAACCCGCGCATATCCCCTGATCCGGTCTGGCGATACGAAATCTGCCACCAGCATGGATACCGGTCCGTCGGTTGAAGTCTGCAGAATGAACTTGCCGTCGAACTTCAGCATGGCGCCAAACATGGCAACCAGCGCAACCGCCTCCGCCAGAACGGCTGACGCGGCCATCGGATAATCATGCCGGTTCAGAATATCATCCAGCACACCGCCCAGGCGCACGACCCGGCCGCGCACGCCAAGCGGCTTGATATCGAAGGGCAGCACTGCGTCCTCAACCGAGATCACGGTTGTTATGTCGAGCATTGCAGGTTGCGCCACGTTGATATCCGATCCCGGTTTTGTTGTCACAGCGTGCCAAGGCACCAGCGCAGTATGGCCTTTTGCGCATGCAGCCGGTTTTCCGCTTCGTCGAATACCACCGATTGCTCGCCGTCAATGACCGACGCGGTGACCTCTTCGCCGCGATGGGCCGGAAGACAGTGCATGAAGACAGCATCGTCATGCGCGCACGCCATCAGGGCATCATTGACCTGATAGGGCATCAGCAGATTGTGCCGGTTGACTGCATCTTCATCGTTCATTGAAACCCAGGTGTCGGTTACCACACAGTCGGCACCTGACGCAGCCTCGCGCGGATCAGTCCCGATATGCAGTTGCACGCCGTTGGCTGCCGCCCAGTCAAGCGCCTGTGGGTCAGGAGCCAGTTCTGCAGGGGTTGCCACCCGAAGCTCGAAATCCAGCTTGCCTGCCGCATGTATCCACGACGTCAGTACATTGTTGCCGTCGCCCACCCAGGCAACCGACTTGCCGGGTATGGCACCCTTGTGCTCCTGCAGGGTCAAAAGATCCGCCATGATCTGGCAGGGATGCGAGGTGTCGGTCAGCCCGTTGATCACCGGCACGGTAGCTCCATCGGCGAGTTCGTGCAGTTTTTCCTCGCCGTGCGTGCGCAGCATGATGACATCCACCATGCGCGAGAGGACGCGGCCTGTGTCTGCCACGGTTTCACCGCGGCCAAGCTGAAGATCAGCCGCAGACAATACCAGCGATTCACCACCCAGTTGACGAATTGCAATGTCGAAAGACACGCGCGTGCGGGTTGACGGTTTCTCGAAAATCATCGCCAGCACATGGCCTTCCAACGGGCGCTGGCCGTCTACGACACCCTTGGGCAGACCGGCACGGGCGCGCTTGGCTGAAAGGGCACCCGACAGCATCGCGTTGAGATCGTCAGTCGAAACCGCCGAGATATCCAGAAATGATTTGCTTGTGTCAGACATGATCTATGCCGGAGCCCTTTGATGTTTTGGTATGGGCCGCGGCCCGGAATGGAAACAGATCTCTTTACTTGTCAGCCGGCGCTGATCGAAGCTGACGGCAGGCTGCTTCAATGCGCGTGACGGCCTGGGAAACCTCATCGGCAGTAATAATCAACGGCGGCAGCAACCGCAGCACATTGTCACCGGCTGCCACGACCAGAAGATCATTGGCAACGCAGGCCGCCTGCATGTCGGTGTTTGGAACCTTGCATTCCAGCCCCATCATAAGTCCCTTGCCGCGCACACCGCCAAGAATATCCGGAAACTCGTCGCTCAGGCCCGCAAGCTTCTGGGTCAGGAGCAGCGACATCTGGTTTACGTGCTCCAGAAAGCCGTCTTTCAGAATAACGTCCAGCACGGCATTGCCAATCGCCATGGCCAGCGGGTTACCGCCATAGGTAGACCCGTGCGACCCGGCAACCATGCCCTTGGCTGCTTCCGCGGTTGCCAGGCAGGCACCCATCGGAAAGCCGCCGCCAATGCCTTTTGCCGATGCCATGATATCAGGCGCCACGCCTGAGTGCTGATACGCATACAGCTTGCCCGTGCGCCCCATGCCACACTGCACCTCATCATACACCAGCAGGATACCGTGCCTGTCGCACAGGTCACGCAAGCCCTTGAGACATTTGCCCGACACCGACCTGATGCCGCCCTCGCCCTGGATGGGCTCAATAAGGATACCGGCGGTTGCAGGCCCGATGGCTTGTTCGACTGCCTCAAGATCTGCAAACGGCACCTGATCGAACCCTTCAACGGCAGGTCCAAACCCCTCAATATATTTTTGCTGACCGCCCGCGGCGATGGTGGCCAGCGTGCGGCCATGAAAAGCGCCGGCAAACGTCATCAGGCGAAATTTCTCGGGATGGCCGGACGCTGCGTGATACTTGCGCGCCATCTTGATGGAACATTCCAGCGCTTCGCCGCCTGAATTGGTGAAAAACACCGTGTCCGCAAAGGTCGCCTCGCAAAGCCGTTCGGCAAACCGTTCGCCTTCGGGAATGCGATACAGGTTTGAGGTATGCCACAGCTTTTCAGCCTGGTTCTTGAGGGTTTCCACCAGGTGCGGATGGCAGTGGCCCAGCGAATTGACCGCTATACCCGCCCCAAAATCAAGCAGGGTGCGACCGTCAGATGCCTTCACCCATGCACCTTGACCGCTTTCGATGGAAAACGCTGTGCGATTATACGTTGGCAGAACAGCTTGTGTCATACTCAAACAGACCTTCCGGACAATCCAACAGTTGAAATGGCAAACCCAACAGTTGAAACGGCAAACACCACCGTTGAAACGGCGGCGCAACTATCGATTGGCACAACTATATTGTGTTTTTGACGGATTGGCAACGCGAACGCCGGATCATGATGACATGCCGCGACGCTGATCACAGCCATAGTGTATCGGCAACCCTGGATGGTCTGACGCGGCCTGTTTCTCCGGCGGAGATGCTACTGTTGCCCGGTCCCCTTGCGGCAATAATGAACGCACCTGAGTCAGAACGCCGCATCGACCTGCCACAAAGCTGGGGATTAATTTGCCATTAACCATGTTTTTAGGTCGAAGCTGGGGAAAACCGGCAAAATCCGCCATCTGACTCTTGCGCCAGATTCAGCCTATTTAGTAGGGTCCCGATCACAAGCTACGAAATGTAGCGATTTCAGTCCGTACATATGCGTTCACGCTGAACCAATGAAGGCCAGCGATCGAAGAAGGATTCCGCTCGTGAGCGAAGACCAGACACAGGGCGAAACCCCGCAAAAACTTCCCTGGACCGACGACCGGGTCGAGTTGTTGAAGAAGTTGTGGGCTGATGGCCTGAGCGCCAGCCAGATTGCGGCTAAGCTGGCCGGCGGCGTCACCCGCAATGCCGTTATCGGCAAGGTTCACCGCATGGGGCTTTCAGGCCGCGTGACACGGGCCAGGGTTTCAACACCCCGCACCCGCAAGACACGTGAACCCAGTCATCCCGGGAGGGCAGGTACAACCAGCGCCGCGGCGCCCCGCACGGCAGGCAACAATGCACTGAAGCCACTGGCTTCAGTTAAGCCTGAACCTATTCTGGAGCCGGTCGCAATCCACATCGCCGACATTCCGGTAGGTGAACGGGTGACCATCCTGATGCTGTCGGACAAAACCTGCCGCTGGCCGATTGCCGCTCCCGGCAGTGAAGAATTCTGCTTCTGCGGCAAGGCTCCCAAGGACGGCGCACCTTATTGTGCAGGCCATGCGGCACTTGCCTATCAGCCACAACGCGACAGAAGCCGTCGCGCGGGTTAAAGCGGTTTGACAGGAAAAATCCGGTGGAGCACCGGCTTCACCGGATTTTGTTATACCAATGACCCCGAATATTGACCCATTTGACCGATTTGTCACGTTTGCTGGCTAGGCATGCTTCTCGCGGTGGTCTGGTTGACCACAAGGGGAGCATAACGACGTCCAGCAGGCGTGAGAAATCGGCCTTCGGTG
>JBDNEZ010000245.1:0-6337 GCA_041690095.1 Anderseniella sp. | reverse complement strand
TGCAGAATCTCGATATTGATATTCTTGCGCCGGGCAATGGTATGCGGCAGGGCGACATACATCCCCCAGATCAGAAACATCTGCGATATTTCCGCAGCCCAGATGGTTGGCGCGGAAAACACATAGCGCGCCACGACTTCCCAGGTCAGCAGCATGCCTGTTGCAAAGAACAGCCAGGCTGCCAGAGCGCCGAGCCAGTCTATCAGCTTGTGAGAAAAATTCACGCCATGGCCCCGCAAAGACGAAGTTCAGGTGGGCGGGGTCCAAACCGTTCACGGTTTGACGGACCCCGGCCCGGCATCATGTATCAGAGCTTGCGCACCGGTTATTGCAGCGCTTGCGCCGCCTGCAGCACTTGTGCCCCAAGGTCCCCGGAGGCAGCCGTGTAGCCGTCGATGACCGGTTGCGCCGTCTGCTTCCAGGCGGTTACTTCATCGGCTGTTGGTGTGTAGACGGTCATGCCGTTTTCCTCGGCAGCCGCATAGGCATCGCGTTCTATCTGGCTGACCTTGTCGCGCACCGTCATCTCAGCCTTCAAGGCGGCAGCGGAAACCACCTTGCGGGTATCTTCAGACAGCCCCTGCCAGAACTTCTCGTTGACCAGCACGATGAATTCGATATCGGCATGGTTGGTTACGGTGACATGATCCATAACTTCCCAGAGCTTGCGCGACTTGACACCGGATACGCCGGTCATGCCGATATCCACAGTGCCGCGCTGATAGGCAAGATACTGTTCTGACCCCGAAATCAGGGTTGGCGAACCGCCGGCTGCTTCCGTGAACGCACCCAGCGTCTTGCCGAAAACACGGACTTTCTTGCCTTTCATGTCGGCCGGTGTTTTGACCGGTGCGCCTTTCGACAGCAGAATGGCGCCGCCATAGGCCTGCCACCACAACACCCGTGAACCTGTACCCAGTATGGCTTCATCAAGCGGTGCCCGCACCGAGCTGCCGGGTGCGACTGCCTTGCGCACGAGCTCTTCGGAATTGAACAGGAAAGGCACATAGAAAATATCAACAGCAGGCACATCTCCAACGAAACGGGTCAGCGAGGCAACCCCCATCTCAATAGAGCCCGAGCCAACTGCCTGCGGCACTTCCTTGTCCTTGTACAGCTGCGCTGAATCGTAGATCTGTACCTCGATCTTGCCGCCGGAATTCTTCTCGACCTCATCCTTGAACAGAACCAGGTTCTGACCAAGATGGCTCTTCAGCGGCAACTGAAGCGAGATACGAAGTGTTGTGTCAGCAGCCTGCCCGGCCACTGAGGAGATGGCGATTGCCAACGCTGCCATCACGGATGCAAAAAGGCGTTTCATGCTATGGTTTCCCTGTCAACTATCATTGATTTTGTCGTTGCCTCAAATTGTGGTCGAGGCATTGAAGCTTCACTATTGCCCAGTCTGTCACACCGGGCAAGCTTGAACAAACCGCCTGACAAAACTCCCCATTGCCTGCACGATGCACCATTGCCGTTGACAGCGGCGGCAAACCGCATGCGTTACCTCGCCATGGGACAATCATATTGGCAGACTGCGGGTTTGAGGTTTGTACAACTGCAACTGCGCTCGGGATCCGGGATTGACGGCGCGCGGTATAACAATTGTGGCCAAATTGTTTTTTTGATGCGGCAGGACTATAATGCAACCTGAAGCACTGATCCGGGGACCGGGTTTTGTGTATGAGATGCAGGAAAGCAAGGGCCAGGTGTCTTGCCTGACCCGGCTTTTGAAATGTGGAATTGGATCCAGCTTGAACAAGGAATTGCTCCAGAAAATTGATTTGTTGCACGGCCTGGACAATTGCGATTTTGGCCAGTTGCAAAGCAGTTGCATATTACGGCAACATCAGAAGAATTCTGAAATTCTGCGCAAGGATGATCAATCAACGGACGTTTTTTTCGTCATTGAAGGCGAAGTGATTGCGCGGAGCTTTTCCGAAGAGGGCAAGGAAGTCAGCTTCACCACCATAAAGAGCGGCGAATTGTTCGGCGAATTTTCCGCCGTTGACGGCCAGCCCCGGTCGGCATCAATTGCTGCGACGGAAGATTGCCTGATTGCCCAGATGACGTCGAAAGACTTTCGTGCATTGGTATTGACGACACCTGAGCTCGGATTGCGGCTTGCCGAACTGCTTGTTGCCAAGTCGCGCAGACTGTCGCAGCGGATTTTCGAATTTGGTACAATGCCGGTGCGCCTGCGGGTGCAGCGCGAACTGGTCCGGCTATACGATTCCCGCGAAGCCCGGGTCAATGACAATCTGATTCAGCCCGCGCCCAGCCATTATGAGATTGCGACCCGCATCGCCACTCATCGCGAAGCGGTTTCGCGCGAACTCGGTCACCTTGTCTCCGAGAACATCATAGAACTTGGCAAGCGCAGAATAAAGATCTGCGACATTGACCGGTTGCGGCTGCTATCAAGAAACGACAGCTTTTCCGATGCGCTGTGATCATGGAAGCCGTGATACCAAAAAGGTCGGTAACCAAATCCTTTGGTATTCGACACTGATTGCGCGAACATACGGAACCAATGCCCCTTTGCCGCGTTAAGGGATGTCAACGACTACAAGCTTGCGATCAGACAGCGCAGGACATATCGGGTAAGACAATGAAAAATGCTGAGTCCTCACCTGTGAAAAATGCTGAGTCCTTACCTGTCGCGCTCACATCCAGTACACGATTTGCAGTCAAGTTACTGGCTGTCTTGGGCTCTTGTTTCGCGCTGTTTTTTGCCCGGGGACTATTTCTACCGATTGCTGTCGCCGTAGTACTGGCATTGACCTTCAGCCCGATTATTCAGCTCGGCCAGCGTATGCGTATCCCTGCCGGCATTTCCGCATTTTTGTTAATGCTGGTGTTTGCAACCGGGTTGGTTCTGGCAGTTGCAACCCTGACAAATCCGGTAACCAGTCTGATTGCGGAAGCTCCCAAAATCGGTCAGCAACTGAAATGGAAACTGAAGGATTTGCGCGAACCAATCAGTTCCATCGACAAGGCCGGCGAAGAGGTCGGGAAACTTGCCACGACAGAGCCGGCCGCAACCACCCAGGAAGTCATCATCAAGCAGCCGGGCCTGCTTGCGCGTGCTGCCGACGATCTGCTCGCGCTTGCAGCAACCGCATTGTTGACCTTCACGCTGTGTTTCTTCCTGCTAGTGTCGCGGGATTTGTTTTTTCTGAAAGTAGTAAGGGTCATGCCGACCCTGACGGACAAGAAGTCTGCCCTGCAGCTTGCCAACAGCATTGAACGTGATGTGTCGCGCTACCTGCTGACGGTCAGTGTTATCAATGCGGTGCTGGGGATGCTTGTTGGTGTTGCCTTGTGGATACTCGGCATGCCCAACCCGTTGCTTTGGGGCGTGCTTGCCGGTCTGTTGAACTTCCTGCCTTATGTAGGTGCAATTGGCGGCATTGTTTTGTCTGGCGCGGTGGCCATCATTTCATTTGATACGCTGGGCAATGCTCTTGCTGTTCCATTGGTCTATATGTTGCTGACATTGATCGAGGGCCAGTTTTTCACTCCCTATCTGCTGGGCCGTCGGTTCTCATTGAATATTGTGGTCATTTTGCTGTCGATTGCCTTTTGGGGATTCATGTGGGGTGCAGCCGGCGTGTTCGTGGCGGTACCCATACTCATCATATTGAAGGCAGTGGCTGACCAGTTTGACGAACTGGCATCACTAAGTGAGTTTCTGTCCGGCTCTGATGTTGTGCAAAGTGTTGCAACGCCCGCCAGGTCCTGAACTAGCTGTTCCAAAGGTCGAGGCCATCCCATGGCGAAAAAGGTCATCCGCATCATTGTCAATTCTCAAGCCGGCACAGCCCTGTCGACCGGCAAACAGCGTTTGCGTGACTTGCTGGACAGTCTCCCGGCGGATCGGTTTGAGTACGCGATTGTAGAACCCGATGCATTGGTCGATGAGCTCAGGAAGGCATTTGAAGCCAACTCGGTTGACGCTGTCGTGGTCGGAGGTGGTGACGGGACAATTTCACAGGCAGCTGGACTGGCAATCGAATACGACAAGACGCTGGGCGTCCTTCCGCTTGGCACCATGAACCTGTTCGCACATGCCATCGCGATGCCTCTCGACATCGAAGAGGCGGTCGCGGCATTGCCCGCAATGCAGCGGTCCAGGGTGGATGTGGGCAACGTCAACAGAAGAATTTTCCTCAACCACGTTTCCGTTGGCCTGCACCCTGAGTTCGTGGCCATCCGGGACCAGTTGCCCAGGTCAGGCAGGCTCTCCAAGATTTTCAACGGCCTCAGGGCGTTCGCGACATTACTGGGCCGGGTAAAGCGCGTCAGACTGCGTTTTGAGGGCGACTTCCAGCCTTTCCGAAGCAACGCTGTGCTGGCAATGGTATTCGTCAATCCGATACCGGATGAACTTGGGAAATTGCCGATCAACCCTGACCAGAACGAAGGCCAACTGGCCTTGTATCTGTCTGATGCAAAACATGAACTCGATTTGATCGGAATGACCGCAAGCGCTGCTTTGGGATACTGGAACAGTTCACCTCATCTGCAGCGGCAGGTGTCGAAGCGCATACAGATCGAGGCTAGGTCGAAGCTGCATCTGTCGATAGATGGTGAACTGACCGCGTCTGCAAGTCCAGTTTCATGTTCCATTGCACCGCTCGCTCTGAAGGTGCTGAAACCCGCCTGATACATCAACCGGGACGGTAGCCGCTCGCCTCGGTATCTCCTGCATGATTGACATCGTCCAGTTCGGTTTTACATGAAGTACAGAATTGATGCGGCAGTCAGAATCGTGGCGACAACGATCATGCCCACCACAAATCCAGATGGCGAATTCTTCATACCCTGACCCGTGACTGGTTGTTTCAAAATCCGGTTGCTCGCAGCAGCCATACAGGACCAACTCACGCCCTCAGGTTTGGTTCCGATCTTTTATGTTCTGTAACCGACACGGCCCTGCGCCCTGCATCAAAGGGCTCGATCATTGCTGCGTGCGCATGGAACCAAACGCGCAGTCGCGCATTATAGTGTGTGCGGGCGATGAGAAGTGTTGTCTGCATGACACAACTTCGAACCGTGGAGACATCGATCATGCTTGGTACCATTCTTCTTGTCATTCTTGTTCTGTTGCTGATTGGCGCGTTGCCGCGCTGGGGATACAGCAGATCATGGGGTGTTGCACCATCAGGAGGCATTGGCCTCGTGCTGCTCATTGTGGTGATCCTGGTATTGATGGGTCGCATCTGACAGCTGTAATGGCTCGAGACTGTCGCTGAAAACCGGCCTGTAGATCAACATGGGTTCAACTGAACCCATAAAGCTGATCTACCACTTTGAATGCGATCAGGTTTATGAGTTTGGTTGGACAACCAAAAATCGTCCTGATCTTGTGGACCAGATCAGTCCACCGGGTGCGTTGCATTGCTTGCCCGCTGCAGAAGCCATCGCGCTGCGCACCGCGCCTGCCCGAGTGAACCGCTATGATCCCATGAAATGAACCGCTGTTACTGAGAGCTGGTATAAGGCAGCCCTCGGGGCTGCCGGATTTCTTTTTCCCACTATGTCTTTTAACGTAGTGTTTCCATGCCGCGAACGTTAGGGTCAATCGCGAGAGGGCTCTCAAAACCAGGCTATCAGGACCGCACGGGTATGTTCGAACTCATTTACACGAGTTCCGCCTTGTCGGGTACCACCAGTTCAGCAGCGCGCAACATTGCAGAACAATCACAAATCAACAATGCGCTCTCCGACATCAGCGGTGTACTTGTCTTTAACGGAACACATTTTACACAAGTCCTGGAAGGCCACGAGTCTGCTGTGAGGCGTTTATTCAATTTGATAGTACAGGATGATCGCCACTCGGATGTAGAGGTGCTTGCGCAGGGCGCAATTCCAGGGCGGTCGTTTTCCGGTTGGTCAATGGCGTACAACGACAGTTGTGAAGCGAGAAAACTGTGTACACGATTGGCTGAAATCAGAACGTGTGGATGTCGCGGCAATGACGGCCGCCTAAAACGTATGCTCGAAGACCTCAAATCAAAGGTGCTGGACAGCCTGCGGGGAAAATAAATTTCTTAACCATTGGAACCTTTTTGCCACTGCTGCATTCTACCTTGTGCAGTACAGCAAGGCAGGCAGGCAGGCATGGACCACCTCGAGCAGACAATTGACAACGCTGTCGCGACAGATGTCGGCGACGTCTGGGAGACCGTGAACCAGTTGGTAAGCGGTCGTTTTGCGTTGTCTTACAGGGCCGTCATGGTACGGCTGGCGCTAATACACAGTACACGGCAGATGTAAATATCCGTAATCCGCAAACAGGTATTGTTGTGGCACGATGATGGTGTTTATAACT
>JBDNEZ010000244.1:0-5267 GCA_041690095.1 Anderseniella sp. | reverse complement strand
CGGCGATAGGCCGCAGGCGGCAACCCGACCCGGTGTTTGAATACCCGGCGGAACGAGGCCGGATCTTCATATCCGACACAAGTGCCGATCTCTTCAATACCGAGACTGCCTGCCTCCAGCATCTGTTTGGCTTCCTCGATCCTGAGGGCCTGCACATAATCGATAGGTGCATAACCCGTGGCCGCGCGGAACCGCCGGGCAAACGTACGTGCATTGAGCCCCGAACGTTCAACCATGCGCTCGACCGGATTGGCCCCGGCATAATTGTCGGCAATCCAGCTTTGGCACTGGGTTATCGGGCCATCGGAATTTTCCATGGGCCGGGTCATCACCGCATAAGGCGATTGTCCTTCTGAATGGCCGGAAATCAAAAACACCTTGGCGGTTTCGATCGCCTGGGTCTGGCCGCAGAACCGGGTGATCAGATAGACGGCCAGGTCGTGCCAGGCACTGACGCCACCAGCCGTCACTACACCGTATTCAGCCGAACCCAGACATAGCATGGACTCGCTTTTGAAACGGACCTTGGGAAAATGTCGCTGAAACATGTCCCGGTACGCCCAATGGGCAGTGGCAGTGTGACCATCCAGCAGCCCGGCCTCAGCCAGCAGCAATGAGCCGGAACAGACCGAGCTGATCAACGTGCCGCGCTCGTGCATGCGGCACAGCCAGGCAATTTCACGGGGGTAGCGCCCTCTCGGCGAAGCGTGAATTGACGTGTACATGTCGCAAACGACAATCGCGTCGGGCGCGTCGCGATCATTAATCGAAGCGTGAGGGGTCACCGGGACATTGGCGACGCAGTGAAACGGCTTGCCTTCCGCCGTCACAATTCGCACATCCAGCAATTCGTGGCCGGGCGAACCGGTAGTCATGTCGAGATAGACCGCGCCAGCTGACACCAAAACATCATACAGCCCATACAGCACGGATGAAGATGTCTCGGGAGCCGCGAGCAGTGCAATCAAGGGCCTGGTGGGCTGGTGCATCCGATATCACTCCTGTCCGATTTGGCGTGGTTTTGTCGATTTCGACCACCTGGAGCGTCTATTATGCCTCGGTTTTGTCAGTTCTGCCACTGGCAAGCACCCGGATGCTCGCCCATAGACTGGGCACAGTTCAATCAAGGAGACTACAGATGAGTGATTTTGAATCAGCCGTGGGTGACTTGCGCAGAGGATTTCACGGCGAGGTGTTCACCCCCCGGGACAATGGATATGACACCGCGCGCGCCGTCTGGAATGCTATCATCGACAGACGACCTGGATTGATCGCGCGATGCCGGAAGGTTGGGGATGTGATTGACGCGGTGAAGTTTGCCCGCGCGCAGGGCTTGCCGGTTTCAATCCGCGGCGGCGCGCACAATGTTGCCGGGCACGCGGTCTGTGATGAGGGCGTTATGATCGACCTCTCCCTGATGCGCTCGGTGCGTGTCGACCCGGATGCGCGCCGCGCAGATGTCGAGGGTGGTGCCATCTGGGCGGATGTGGACCGCGAAACCCAGGCCTTCGGTCTGGTGACGCCTGGCGGGCTGATCTCCGATACCGGAGTGGCAGGACTGACACTGTCTGGCGGGATCGGCTGGATGCGGGCGCAGCATGGCTTGAGCATCGACAATCTCATGGCGGCCGATGTGATTACCGCCGACGGCGAACTGGTTCACTGCAGTGAAACGGAAAATCAGGATTTGCTCTGGGCCTTGCGAGGTGGCGGCGGCAATTTCGGGGTGGTTGTGAAGTTCGAGTTCGCCCTGCATCCGATGGGGCCGGAGATCATGTTCGCCGCGCCGATCTATCCATTGTCTGCAGGGCCGGAACCTATCTGTTTCTGGCGCGACTTTCTGGCCAGCAACAGCGATCGCGTCGCCTCGTTGTGTGAATTCTCTACGGTGCCTGTAAGCGAGGACTTCCCGAAAGAGCATTGGGGCGAAAAGGTCTACACGCTGGCTTGCGTCTATAATGGCGATGCGGCGGAGGGCGAGGCTGTGCTGAATCCGCTGCGCGAGCTCGCTCCGCTGGTCACCGATTTCTCGGGTCGGATGAACTACACTGATGTGCAACAACTGTTCGACACACTCATTCCGTTCGGCGAGCATCGTTGTTACTGTAAGGCCCGGTACCTGTCGGATCTGTCCGATGAGATGATCGACCTGGCAATGTTGACCGCCAAAGCCGCGCCATCGGACAACACGATCTCCTCGCTGTGGAACTTCGGCGGCGCCACCGCACAAGTACCAGCCGATGCCACAGCCTTCGGTGACCGCTCCATGGGCTGGATGTATTCGCTTGATGCGATCTGGTTAGCACCGGCAGATGATGAGAACAATATCGCCTGGTCGCGGGAAGGCTGGAGCGCAGCGGCGCCCTACGCGAAGGAAAACCGGGCCTATCTGAACTTCCCCGGACACGGCGAAGATGGTGAGGAGCTTACGCGCGAGGCGTTTGGCTCCAACTACACCAGGCTTGCGCAGATCAAGGCGAAGTACGATCCTGAGAACATATTCCGGTTCAACCAGAACATCACACCGGAGATCTGAGATGGCCAATCCAGACCCATTTGGCTCCCCCAATCCGGATGAACTGTTCCTCACCGAGGGCGGGACCGAGACCGAGATCATGTACAAGCATGGCTTCGAGCTGCCGGAGTTTGCCATGTTCACGCTGCTCGAGAAGCCCGCAGCTTTTACTGCCATGCGGGCCATGTTTCGCAGCCAGCTAGATGTTGCTGCGGAATTCGATATGTCGATGCTGCTCACCGGCATCGATTATCGTGCCAGTCCTGACTGGGGCGCAAAACTCGGCTATTCGCCGCAAGGCCTGGAGCAGGCGAATATCCAGGCCATCGAGTTCCTGCGAGACCTTGCCGGCGAATATGACGGCCAGATTCCGCGCACCCTGATTGGCGGGATCGTCGGTCCGCGAGGCGATGCCTACCAGTTGAACAGGACCATCACGGCAGATGAAGCCGCAGACTATCACGCCGTGCAACTGGCCACGCTGAAACACGCCGAGGTCGATTTTGCGTGCGCAACCACGTTCAACAACGTGCCGGAAGCTGTAGGCGTATCGAAGGCAGCGTATGCAATCGGAGTGCCCTTGATCATGTCACTCACGGTGGATGGCTCGTCGCGTTTGAAATCCGGTCCATCCGTGGCTGACGCAATTGCATCCATCGACGCCGAAACCGACGATGCAGCTCCGGCGTTCTACTTGCTCAACTGTTCGCATCCTGTGGAGTTCGAGTCGGCGCTGACAGAGGGTCCGTGGATCAATCGCCTGCGGGGTTTCCGTCCCAATGCCTCGAAAATGGACAAGATCGCGCTTTGCAAACTGGGCCACCTTGAAGAAGGCGACCCGGTGGAACTCGGCCACCTCATGGGCGATCTGGCACGGCGTTACCCGCATATGGACATCTGGGGCGGTTGCTGCGGCACCGGAGCTATTCATTTGCGCGAAATTGCCCGTAATCTGTGTCAGGCGCATGGCATACGCAAATAATCCGTTCAGTACCGGTGTCCTTGTTGTGGCTGTGCAAGACCTTTGAGAAAGACGCAGAAAACCGGGAACCTTTACCAGTCGGCTCCGTTTACGGTGCATACGACATTCAAAGGAAAGGTTTCCAAATGAAATTATTGAACAAGTGTCTAACTACTGCTGCTTTCGCCGTGGCGCTCGCAGCAACGCCTGTAATGGCTTCTCCTGTTTCGCATTCGTCGGCAATCAGCTCCGTAGGCCTGTCGGCTATTGCTGTTGCTGAAGGAAACGTCATTCAGATCAAAACGAGCCGTGAACGCCGTGCTGAACGACGGGCCAAACGGTCGCGCCATCGCGGTTATCGCGGGTATCACAAGCGTCGCCGCGGCTACCGCCGTCATTCGGATGGCATCTGGTATCCGTTGGCCGCCTTTGGCGCGCTGGCTGGAGCTGCAATCGCCAACAGCCAAAGCTCTTCCAGTCGCCATGTGGAATGGTGTGACAACCGCTACCGCAGCTACCGTCGCTATGACAATACATTCCAGCCATACAACGGACCTCGTCGCCAGTGCAATTCGCCGTTCGATTGAGATAGTTCTGACACTTTCTTGTAAAGCCTGCCCGGGAAATTCCGGGCGGGCTATACTGCTGTCTTGTCTGCGGTGACACTTATACCAGATCTCAGTAACAGCTTGCCTGCTCGGAAGATCGGCAGAAATTAGCTTTTGTCAAAGGCAATCGGCAAGGTGACGGGCCCGGTGTTGCCGCTGTCCGGCAGCCACTTGGGTTCACCGTCGTAGACCGGGTTCTTCAGCCGTTGTGCCAGTTGCATCAGCGCTTGCGTCATGTCGCTCCTGGCGATCTGTGATCCGATGCAGTGATGCTTGCCGCCGCCGAAACCGAAATGCGGTTTGCGTTTAACAGTGATGTCGAAGCCGGGCGTGAAGTGGTCGGGGTCGCTTGCAGCCGCGCTCGAGAAGAGGTGAATGGTTGTGCCTTTCGTGATGCCCAAACCGTTGATCTCAAAATTCTCGGTCGCCTCACGGGTCACCCAGGTGGTAGTCGGGCGCAGACGCATGACCTCTTCCACTGCCGGGCGCGCCAGTTCCGGGTTATCACCCAGCAGTGCCCACTGATCGGGATGCTCGACAAACATCGCCATTGCCAGTCCTATCTGATTGCGTGTCGTGTCAACACCGCCGAAGATCGACAGCACAATCATGTCATACAGTTCCTGATCGCCAAGCGCGTCCTTGTCTTCGTTGGCGTTGATCAAGGCACTGATGAAGTCATCTCTTGGCTCGCGCCGGCGCTCAGCGACCAGCTGTTCGGCGATGACGAAGAACCTCTGGGTTGCTGCATCGATCCGGGCTTCATCACGCGCATAGGTAACCCCCAGTGCCAACCCCATGGTGACCGCGAGGTCAGCGAACTCGTGCCACTGGCTGTGAGAGACCCCGACCAGCGAGCACACCACACGGGTTGCATAGGGTTCGGCAAACCGGCTCATGAATTCGCATCTGCCATCTGTCTCAAAATCACGGATCAGTTCATCGGCGAGCAACTGGAACGTCGGGATCAGGCCGGCGACCAGCCGTGGCGCAAACGCCGGCGCACCGAGCTTGCGCAACCTGACATGATCTGCGCCTTCCCGGTTCAACATCATGCGCTTCCACCATTGTGCCCACAGACCGCTTGCCTGATTGTGCTCAGGCCAGCGGTATGATCCCTGCCGCAACAGCGGATGATTGATCATCTGCTTCATTTCCGCGTAGCGCAGCACGGCCACGCCAT
>JBDNEZ010000243.1:0-5292 GCA_041690095.1 Anderseniella sp. | reverse complement strand
GCAGGTCGACAAGAACAAGATCAGCCGTGCCTTGCGGTTTGCCTACCTCGCGCCAGACATCACCCAGGCAATCCGCGAGGGTCGTCAGCCAGTCTACCTCACTGCTGAAAGAATGCGTCGCCTGCCAAACCTGCCAATGAACTGGCCGGATCAGCGAAACCTCGTCGGTTTAGTGTGAAAAACTATTCAACAAATTGGAACTTTCAGCCAAACGTGTGGTGGCCAAAATCAGCCAACTGAGACGAACCGGCAAATGGGCCAATAACTGGCATATAATAACGCCTGCCGAACACACCTTTCGGTACAATTGCCCGTTAACCCACGGACATGTTTAAACAAAAAGGACGTTGAGACCAATTCGCCTCAACGTCCTTGACTGTCTGGTGGAGCCAGGCGGAATCGAACCGCCGACCTCTACAATGCCATTGTAGCGCTCTCCCAACTGAGCTATGACCCCGAAATCTCTTCAAATTCACCCCCGGTTAGGACCGGGATGTCTGTCGTTCAGCATGGGTGCCGACGGCAGTGTCTGCGTGATAACCGCAACTGGCAGATAAAGTCAATCTGCCAGTTTACCGGTTTTGGTCAAGTCTCTTCGGTGCCGGGCTTGGCGCCGCCGATCAGGTCTGCGACGCCGGTGCCGCCTTCGTCTTCCTCATCATCCAAGAACACGTCTGAATCATCGGTTTCATCGTCATCATCAGTATCTCCGAGATCAACGTCCTTGATGGCTGCTGCCTCGTCATCGGCATCATCATCACTATCGTCGTCTTCAAGGTCTTCCAGGCTGACGACAACCGGATCTTTTTCCAGTTCGCCTTCGTCCTTCTTGACCTCTTCCACAACCGGCTTGTCGACAGGTTTTGCCCTGGTCGGCAGGTCTGCCTTGGATGGCAGCAATTGTTCTGCCACAAATGCCTGTTCGCATTTCGGACAGATAATCGGATTCTTGTTCAGATCATAAAAACGCGCTGCACAGTTGGGGCATGTGCGTTTGGTTCCAAGTTCGTCGCTGACCACGGTTACAACGTCCCTATCTTTGCGAATGAATGTAATAATGAAGGTTGGTGGCGCATCCCATGCCACGGTGGCGCGCGCGTGTCAAAAGCCAAATTACTCAAGTGAGAAGATGGCATGTCGCAGCAGGGTATGATAATGCCCCATACTCATCGCAAACACAACAGTCCGTGACTGCCAGATCGAGGATCAAATCCAGTTGAGTGCCGACACTTCCCATCCGCTTCGTTCTGCAAAATCATACCGTCTGTCGGGCCGTGTCCGGGTGCCGGGCGACAAGTCGATCTCGCATCGCGCCTTGATGTTCGGCGCGCTGGCGGTTGGTGAAACCATCATTACCGGCCTGCTGGAAGGCGAGGATGTTATCAATACCGCCAGGGCCATGTCAGCACTTGGCGTGCGGGTCGAACGCTGGACCGATGATGCCAGCTGGCATGTCAACGGTGTCGGGCTTGGCGGGTTCCAGGCACCGGCGCAGATAATCGACTTCGGCAACTCCGGCACCGGCGCCCGCCTTGCCATGGGCCTGCTGGCCACCACTCCGATTTCAGTGCGCATGTCAAGCGATGCATCGCTGCGCTCGCGCCCCATGGGGCGCATTGTGACGCCGCTTGAAGGCTTTGGTACCCGGTTCGCCACAGCCGAAGGCGGCCGCATGCCGTTGACGCTGCACGGCGCACAGCACCCGGTACCCATCGAGTATCGGTTGCCGGTTGCCTCGGCCCAGGTCAAGTCAGCGGTTCTGCTGGCCGGCCTCAATGCACCAGGTGCGACAACCGTGATCGAACCGGAACCCACCCGCGACCATACCGAGCGCATGCTGCAGGGCTTTGGCGCAGACATAACAATCGGCCGTGCAGATGATGGAGCCCGCACTGTCACTGTCAGGGGTCACACGGAATTGCAGGCTCAAACCGTTGATGTGCCGGGCGACCCGTCATCAGCGGCGTTTGCACTGGTCGCGGCGATCATCAGCGATGACAGCGAGGTGACCGTTGAGAACATGCTGCTCAACGAAACCCGCACCGGCCTGATTGTCACCCTGCAGGAAATGGGCGCTGAAATAACCATCTCCAATGAAACATTGTCGGGCGGCGAACCGGTCGGCGACGTGACTGCCAGCTCCAGCAGGCTGTCAGGTATAACCGTGCCGGGTGCCCGGGCACCATCGATGATTGACGAATATCCGATACTGGCCGTTGCCGCCGCCTTTGCCGACGGTATCACCAGAATGGAAGGCCTGCACGAGCTTCGGGTGAAGGAAAGCGATCGTCTGGCAGCAGTGGCTGCAGGGCTGAAAGCCAACGGTGTGGCCTTTGAGACTGGCGATGACTGGCTGCAGGTGACCGGCGGCAGGGTCGCCGGCGGCGGAACGGTCATGACCCATCTTGACCATCGCATTGCAATGGCGTTTCTGGTGATGGGACTGGCCAGCGAAGAGCCGGTGACAATTGATGATGGAAATGTCATGGCCACCAGCTTTCCGGGATTCAGGGACTTTATGGACGGTCTGGGTGCGCGTTTTGAGGACGCGGCCTGATGGCTGGCCGTCCCCATCTTGTTATTGCCGTTGATGGACCCGCAGCGTCAGGCAAGGGAACGCTCGCGCGCAGGCTGGCTGCCTATTACGGACTTTGCTACCTCGATACGGGATCATTGTACCGGGCCACCGGACTGGCTGTTGCAGCTGCCGGTGCTGCGCCGGACGACGAGGCAGCTGCCGTCAAGGCTGCACAAAGCCTCGATCCGTCGCATTATACCGAAGACCAGCTTCGCTCGCCCGGCGCCGGGGAGGCAGCTTCGCAGGTTGCCGCCATTCCGGCGGTACGCCTGGCGCTGCTTGAGTTTCAGCGCCGTTTTGCAACCAGACCACCCGGTGCCGTGCTGGATGGCCGCGACATCGGCACCATCGTGTGCCCTGACGCGGATGCCAAGCTGTTTGTAACGGCCCAGCCGGAGACCCGCGCCCAGCGCCGCCACCTTGAACATGCAGGCCGTGGTGACGAACTGAGTTATGAAAATGTTCTGGCCGATATTCGCCGTCGCGACGCCCGCGACAGTGGCCGCGCCGTGGCACCTTTGAAGCCGGCACAAGACGCCATCTTGCTCGATACGACAGAATTGGGTATAGAAGCCGCGTTCCAGACCGCTTTGGATCTTGTCGAAAGCGTTTTGAATGAGCGGGGGCAATCTGCTTAGAAGGCAGGTCGCCCCTAAATTTGTTCCTGGATGCCGATCAATATCATCTGCTCTCGCCAACTTCTGGAACCGGCGACCGTGGTGACCGACATTCTATATGAACAAGAACCCAGTGTTTGGTGCCCGAACTGCCCAACCCATATCTGACCATTACCGGCCGGATAATCAGCGCAAATCGGGACGTCCTGCGGCAATTTCCGTGGGCCAGGCATATTTATTGATCGAAAGAAGGCTTTATAGATGGCTGAAACCAGCACTCTTAACCCATCCCGCGATGATTTCGCGGCCATGCTCGATGCGAGCTTTAACGAAGAAACCAATGCCGAAGGCACCGTTGTCAAAGGCACGATTATTGCCATTGAAAACGATCTCGCCATCATTGACGTCGGTCTGAAGACCGAAGGCCGGGTTCCGCTGCGCGAGTTCCGCTCGCCCGGTCAGGACAAGGACCTGATTGTCGGCGATGAAGTTGAAGTGTTCCTCGACCGAATTGAAAACGCCATGGGCGAAGCTGTGCTGTCACGCGACAAGGCACGGCGCGAAGAAGCCTGGGTGCGTCTTGAAAAATCATTCGAAGACAATGAACGCGTTGAAGGCGTTATTTTCGGACGCGTCAAGGGCGGCTTCACAGTTGACCTCGGCGGTGCTGTGGCGTTTTTGCCAGGCTCCCAGGTGGACATCCGTCCGGTACGTGACGTCACCCCGCTGATGAACATGACCCAGCCCTTCCAGGTGCTCAAAATGGACAAGCGCCGGGGCAACATTGTTGTTTCGCGCCGCGCCATCATGGAAGAAACCCGTGCAGAGCAGCGTTCTGAACTGGTTCAGAACCTTGCCGAAGGCCAGCAGGTCGAAGGCGTGGTCAAGAACATCACCGACTATGGTGCATTCGTTGATCTCGGCGGCATTGACGGTCTCCTGCATGTCACCGACATTTCCTGGAAGCGCGTCAATCATCCTACCGACGTTCTCGCAGTTGGCCAGACCGTGAAGGTGCAGATCGTCAAGATCAACCCTGAAACCCAGCGCATCAGCCTCGGCATGAAGCAGCTGGAAAGCGATCCATGGGAAGGCGTTGAAGCCAAGTACCCTGTCGGCATGCGCGTCCAGGGCCGGGTCACCAACATCACCGATTACGGCGCATTCGTGGAACTGGAAGAAGGCATCGAAGGTCTTGTCCACGTTTCAGAAATGAGCTGGACCAAGAAAAACGTGCATCCAGGCAAGATCGTTTCCACATCGGAACAGATCGAGGTTGAAGTGCTCGAAGTCGATCCGGCAAAGCGCCGTGTCTCACTTGGCCTCAAGCAGACCACCGACAACCCATGGGCATCGTTCTCCGAGCGTTATCCGCAAAATACCATCGTTGAAGGTGAAATCAAGAACATCACCGAATTCGGTCTGTTCATCGGCCTTGAAGGCGATGTTGACGGTATGGTTCATCTGTCCGATCTGGACTGGAACCGGCCGGGCGAAGAAACCATCCAGGAATACACCAAGGGCGACGTGGTCAAGGCCATCGTGCTTGATGTGGACCAGGACAAGGAACGTATCTCGCTGGGCATCAAGCAGCTTGGTGGCGATCCGATGGACGGCGCTGCCTCCGGCGGCATGCGCAAGGGTGCCGCGGTAACCTGTCAGATTACCGAAGTGCAGGAAAACGGCATCGAGGTGAAGATTGCCGATACCGACATGACTGCGTTCATTCGCCGTTCCGATCTGGCCCGTGACCGGTCTGAACAGCGTCCTGAACGCTTTGCAGTTGGTGAAAAGGTAGATGCCCGTATCACCCAGTTTGACAAGGCAAGCCGCAAGGTTGGCCTGTCGATCAAGGCCTTGGAAATCGCTGAGGAAAAAGCCGCCGTTGAACAGTACGGATCTTCGGATTCCGGTGCGTCGCTTGGCGACATTCTGGGCGCTGCTCTCAACAAGGCAGGTTCGGACGAAAAGTCGGAAGACTGATCCTCGCGTATCTGCAAGCTCAACATTGTCAACCGGTCAGCAATTTTTTTGCTGGCCGGTTTTTGGTTTCGATCATCTTTCTCCAATCTGTGAAGCCACAGATTGAAGGACGAT
>JBDNEZ010000242.1:0-11619 GCA_041690095.1 Anderseniella sp. | reverse complement strand
ATCAAGGCCGTCTTCGTATTCTCATTGAAAGCAGCCCAAGCATGATCCCGCGTTATTCAAGGCCGGAAATGGCCGCCATCTGGTCGCCCGAACAAAAATTCCGCATCTGGTTTGAGATCGAGGCTCATGCAGCAGACGCTCAGGCGGAACTCGGCGTTATCCCGAAACAGGCAGCAAAGACCGTCTGGGACAAAGCGCGGGACGTCGAGTTTGACGTTGCCCGCATCGATGAGATCGAAGCGGAGGTCAAACACGATGTGATTGCATTCCTCACGCACCTGTCCGAGATCGTCGGCCCGGAAGCCCGCTTCGTGCACCAGGGAATGACCTCTTCTGATGTGCTGGATACCTGCTTCAACGTGCAACTGGTTCGCGCCGCTGACCTGCTGCTTGAAGACATCGACCTGCTGCTGGCAGCTCTCAGGAAACGCGCACTGGAACACAAGAACACGCTGACCATCGGACGCAGCCACGGCATTCACGCGGAACCGACGACATTCGGTCTGAAGCTAGCCCAGGCTTATGCCGAGTTTGCCCGCTGCAGGGAGCGGCTCGAGTTTGCCCGCAAGGATGTCGCCACCTGTGCAATTTCCGGTGCGGTCGGCACATTCGCCAACATCGACCCGGCCGTCGAGGCCCATGTGGCAAAGTCCATGGGGCTGGAGATCGAACCGGTTTCAACACAGGTGATCCCGCGCGACCGACACGCCATGTATTTCTCCGTTCTCGGTGTCATCGCTTCATCGGTTGAACGGCTGGCAACCGAAGTGCGTCATTTGCAACGCACCGAGGTTCTGGAGGTGGAAGAGTTCTTCTCGCCCGGCCAGAAAGGATCTTCCGCCATGCCACACAAGCGCAACCCGGTGCTGACCGAAAATCTCACCGGTCTTGCCCGGCTGGTGCGTTCAGCCGCCATACCGGCCATGGAAAACGTGGCGTTGTGGCATGAACGCGACATTTCGCATTCGTCAGTCGAGCGCGGCATCGGGCCTGACGCCACCGTGCATCTCGATTTTGCACTGCGCCGTCTCACAGGCGTCATCGACAAGTTGCTGATCTACCCCGACAACATGCAGGCCAACCTCGACAAGCTCGGCGGACTGGTGCACTCGCAGCGTGTGCTGCTGGCATTGACCCAGAACGGCGTAAGCCGTGAAGACAGCTACCGCCTGGTGCAGCGCAACGCCATGCCGGTCTGGCGCGGCGAAGGCAACTTCCTTGATCTGCTGAAGGCAGACGCCGATGTGAAAAAGGCTTTGTCCAATGCAGACCTCGAGGCCCTGTTCGACATGGGCTATCACACCAAGCACGTCGACACGATTTTCTCCCGGGTGTTTGGCTGAACCGCAGCAAAACCGGAGTCATCAAAAGCACCAGTCGCTGGAGCATCTTCAGCCGGTCAGATGATGCTCCAGAGTCAGGACTCTAGGCAAAACTGGGCTGCCTGGCCTCCAGGAATCCCAACACTAGCAATGCCGTGTGATGGGTCAGCATGGGGATGGCATGACCGCCGTCCAGATCGTGCACGCAGGTGATATGCGTGTTCCTTGCAACAATTGCATCCATCTTTTCCTTCTCGTAATAGGCGCTGTGCTTGCCAAACAGCAGGAGAACCGGGACCTGCATTTTTTCCAGGTGTGGATATGCATTGTAGTCTGTACCGATATTTGCCTGCACGCCCTCCACGACAGCGGGATCAATCGCAAGTCGCCACTTGCCGTCCTTCTCGATGAACTTGCCGGTGGCCGCTTCCACGATCCGTTGCCGAGGGAAATTTTCATCGATCCCGTATATGCCCTTAAGATAAGTCACAACATCGTCGAACGAGGCAAACTCCCGGCTGGAGCCATCAACAATCGTTGCGCGAAGCTCATCAAGTTGCCCACTGGACTGGAGGCAAGGGTCATTCAGGATGATTCTGCCGGTGTTCATCTTGATAACCGACGCAAACACCAGGCCGATGATGGCGCCCCACGAACTGCCAATCATGTGATTGACCCTGCCATGATACTTCTCAAGCAGCACTCCCAGTGTTCGCAGATACGATTCCAGCACGTAGTATTTCTTGTCCCCAAAGTAGGCTGATCGCCCACGTCCAATCATTTCCGGACACACAACCTTGTAGCCGTTGGCAGCCATGATCGGAGCGAGATAGTTGAAGTCATCCGCACTGCCTGCAAATTCATGAATGCAGAAAACCGTAGCCCTGCTTGGGCCGTCGGGCTCCCAGATCTTGACGAGCATCTTGCCGCGCTGCGATCCGATAGCAATCAATAAATCTTCCTGCATTACTTTCATGGTGCTGTGTCCGTTTTCTTGAGTACAGAACGGTTGGACGGGTCGCGTCCGTCCTGGAAGTACCTCTTCCAGTAGACGGATTTGCCCTGGTTCAGGGTCTTGGCATGCTTGATGAGCCCCAGCATGCAACGCTTGTCCTGCGCTGCCAGGATGGTAACGGCAACTGCATCGTATTCGTTCGGTGCCATCGACAACGGCCCGTCATTGTTCAGCCACGTCTCAGCCACCTGCGATGTGGTCCTGATCCAGCCTACATAAGCAGCCAGCTGGGAGGGTTTGCCGGTGATCGGATCAATGTTCATTGCTACTGCATGGGTGCCGTTATCCAGTTGGTAGATCAGTGACTTCATCACCGGACCAAAATCGTACTCGGTAAACGGCTGGTACTGCGATACGAATGCAGCAAGCGTTCCCAGAGACCGGCTGGTCGGCTTGAATGTGAGGTATTCGGTGTTGTCAGACATGCCATTCTCTGCTGCGCTGGATCACTGCATCAACTCTCGCAGCAATTTCATCCGATGACGCTGAATGTGCCACATTACCCATCTGAAAACCAATATTTCAGATGGCTATTCACACGTCCGGCATCATCATGATGAATGAAGTGACCAGCCCCCGAAAGTGTGACAGAGGCAATATCTGCATCAATATACTGGCCCGATTGGTCAAACAGGTGGGGCAGGAAATACGGGTCTGCCAGGCCGCGAATCATCATGGTCGGTGCCTTGATTCTTGGCATCCGCTTGAAATCAATCTGCCCGGCTTGCTGGATATTGGCGATATAGTAGTTTGCCAGCGCCACCGGGGATGACCCATCCAGCGCAGCGCGCAAACCGGTCCTCAAATCCGGATCGGAAACCCAACTGCTCAACTGTTCGCTGTCCAGCGCCCCGTCACGAGCCATCTGCATGAAAGACTGTATATAGGACGAAGCCTGTTGCTGGCGCCTATCGCCGCTGATGGCAGACACATATGGTGCGGGATGAGGCATGCTCAACACGGCGAGGCGCCTGACATGCTGTCCAAGCATCGTTGCAGCCCACCACGCAATTGCGCCACCAATATCATGACCGACAATGCCTGTCCTGGACAGGTCGAAATGATCGATGATCGCCGCGACATCGCTGACCAATTCCAGCATCGTATAGCGTTCAGCCTCGACCGGTTGGCTGCTGTGCGCGAACCCTCGCAAACTTGGCACTATTAGTTGATGGTCCCGCTCCAGCGCTGCGATCTGGTGATACCATCCGCCGGCCCAGTCAGGTATCCCATGCAGCAATATGATCGGAGCCCCGGAACCATGGACCCTGCATTGAATACGCACGTCACCGTTATTGACCACCACGGTCTGCGCACTTGCAGGATGATCATGCATGCCTGTCACCCTTGTCTGAAGCTAGCTCAAATGGATGATTGCGTAGTGATGGATCAAATATGGTCTTGAGGTATCAGAACTTTACGCCGGCCTTGACGAACGGCCCATACATTGCCGATGAGTCAGAGAACAAACTGTGTGTCCACGTCTCGCCCTTGACACCCACGGTAATCGACGAGTTCTCGTTGACGTCAAACTGCACACCGATAGACGCTGCGATGTTGCCGACAATGTCAAACTCGTTTCTGGTAAATGTCTCAGAATCACCATCGCAATCAGGTTCGCCCTGTTCTATGGTCTCACAATATGCGCCGCCGACTCTAAATCGCTCTCTTGTGTTGCCAAACAGCACTGCGGCAGATCCATCAACCGCAATGCCAAACGGACTGTCGCCATCACGGAACAATAGCTCCAGGCCAGCACGCGGCCCGGCACCGAAAAATTCACTTGAATAGGATCCTCCCAGTGCAAACTCCTCGAGTACGTCCGGATCGGGAGTACCGGCAACATAAATTCCCTTACCCAGAGATTCCCGGGAGTACAGGCCGCGCAGGCCAACAAAGGCGCGTCCGGCAAGACCTGGCTTTTCAAAATGATGTCCTATATCAAAATCAATTGTCGCAAATTCCCTGTTCGTATTCAGGAACCCCTCATATTCATCGACACCAAGGAAGTCATCATCGTCAAAAACATCGTCAAAGTTCAGAAAGTTATCTTCACCTGTCGCCAAGCTTGAGTTTCGGGCAAACTTGCCGAATCGACCCGTAAGCCGCCAGTCGATATCCGGCTCAAAGTAACGCCCCACCGAAATGGCACCGTATCCACCTACATCCGTGTCCAGCCCGAGTTTGCCGATTTCCTCAATGCCATCGGAAAAATGAGCGGAAGCTTGCGAAAAGATCGCCCCGCCCTCAATCGTCCACATCAGCGGGTTTGGTTCACCATTCGCACCGAATGAGGTTGGCGTGATGCTCTGCGCCGCGACGGGCGCGCTGGCAAGGCTGCCAAGCCCGATTCCTGCGGCTGCGATCTTCAGTGCATTCATGGCTGTTGTACTGTTTGACATGTCAATCCCCTCGACATCAGATTCCCTATAAGAAACAGAGATATATCAACACTGATATCTGGTCAATTGCGATTGGCTGTTATTTCCCGTTTTTTCGAAACCGTGTCTTTAATGTCACACTGGTTTTTTGGGGCTGGTCGTGGCTTAAGACAATGCGATCATCCATATGACATGCAATTATCTGGACACGACCGAATGGAACTGGCGAATTCAACCAAACCGCAGAAATTTCTCAACCGCCTGATACAGATGCTGTATGCAAAGGCCGGCCAGCGAAATGACGGTATTGAACAAGACCCGACGTCAAACCTGGTCATTGTAGATGACGCGAACGACATAGAATTTATCTCAAAGCGTCCGGACATCTTCACCAAGAATTACTCCGCCATATCGATGATGGGAATAAGCCGTTTCAATTCGGATGGCGAAGAATGGTCGAAGCGTCGTGACATCACCCAGTCCAGCTTCAACTCGATTGCCCACTCGCGAAATGTCACCCCCATCCATGACGAGTATGTCGAAACGCTGCTTCGGCATACACCAGCAAATGCCACGCAACTGCAAACCACTCTGTTCGAAGCTTCACTATGCGTATTCAACCGCGCTTTTGGCGGTTCGGGGCCCACAAGTGTGTTGTTGCCTCACATTAACGAACTTCGCGCAGGACTGCGCTGGCTGCAATACCTGTCCTGGGTCGGCAGCGGGCAAGTCCAGGCCCAACAGCAGGTTGCCGCAATCGTAAAGGCAACATTGCAAAAACTGGTCAACGAACTTGAAAACGACTCAGGTTTCAGGCCGATGTGGCAGCATTTCAGTGGGGCCGGTCTCGAGATCAAGGGCTACAACCCGATCGAAGAACTGGTCATGAACATGTTCGCGGGGATCGAGACGACGGTTTCCACGCTTGGGTGGACAATCGACCGGCTGGCAGTCAACCAGAGCGTGCAGGACCGGATTTTCGACGAGGTGTCTTCCGGTGCGGCAGATCTGCCCTATTGCGAATGCCTTATCAATGAGGCCATGCGGTATTTTCCCCCGATCCCCTTTCTGATCAAGAACATAGAGAAGCCGGTTACGCTGGCTGGAAAACCGGCCGACCAGTCAAACCTTGCGCTGATCTCGATCATCGGACTGCATCGCAACAGAGAGTACTGGCATGATCCCGATACGTTTGACTCCGCGCGTGCAGAATTCCTCGACGGCACATACAACCGCAGGGCTTTCGTACCGTTCTTCGTAGGTCCGCGCATCTGCGGCGGCATGAAGCTGGCCAGGATCGAATTGCTGCAGGGGCTGAAAGCATTCGTGCAGCACTTCAAGGTAGCCAGAAATGATTCGCCTGTTCACTTTGACTACACCCTCGCCATGCGACCCGTCGATCAGGGCCAGCTGCAGATCGAGCATCGCCGGACCCATTGACAAAATTGCCTGATCCCAGGTCAGTCAGGCATTACGAGATACCGGCAGTCAGCCCCTGCCACCCCAAGCGCCCAGTGTGTGAGGGTCGCTGGAGTCAAGCACATCGCGACGCTGTTCCAGGCTGCCTGCATCTTCGATCAGGGCAGGCATGACGACGCCCAGCGCCTCGCGCACCTCCGGCTTGCGCAGCGCACGCTTGAGCGCGGCACGGTTGACCGCTACTGCAACTCCCTGCTCAATCCAGGCATAGACCTCACCGCTCGACTGGTCTGCCAGCCTGACGCCATGCAGCCTGCGAAAACACTCTTTAAGGAATCCGGCATTGCGCGCTGGCGACATGTCATCCGGTAACGGAAACACCTCATCCCGGGATCCGGCTTCCACATTGACCCGCTTGTACCGGTCCACATTCAGCAATGCCGAAATGTCGAAAATACTGATCTCGCCATTGCATCCGAATGCCACGGTGCGCGGCCGGTCCCCCTTCTTCACCGAATTGTCGAGAAACTCGTAATGCACCTGTTTTCCGTCGCGCAGCGCCCAGGTGAAGAACAGGTTCGGCATGCCTGAAAATGCTTCAATATTGTGAAACAGAAGATCATCAACTGCCTTGTAGCGGCCAACCTGCCGGCCCCGGTACCAGGCGCGCTCCACGGTATCTTCAGGCGGCGTAATCATGAAGAACATGTATACAACATCGCCAAACCGGGTCAGCAATCGCCCGCCTTGGGCGTCATCCGACTGGGGCGAAAAACTGTCAAATCTGAACCGATCGATCAGCAGGTGCGGCATGTCTCCCCGGGCTGCCTTGGCCGCCATATAGTCGTCGAGTTTCAGGTCAACGATTTCGATTTCATGACCAGACAATGATCCTGCATAGCGCGTGGCTTCGTCCAGCGAACCATAATCAAGCAGGTACTTGCGGAAGATATCGGGGCTGATAAGGGCAAAGTCTGTCCATTCAAGACCAAGCTCTTCGCTCAGGTGTTTTTGCAGCGGGCGCAGCGTACTCTTGCCGGCAGCAGATGCGCCCTTCACGTTCATGATGACCGGCTTGTCCTGGGCCGGCAGTACCTTGAAGCCTTCTTCGCGCGCCGCAGTGTGGATCAGTGTTGTGAGGCGTTCTCCAACATACTTGCTGCCATAGCCGTTGCTGAAATCCCGCAGCGCAAGACCTGACAGAAGTTTTGCATCTCCCACCAACCCGCCGCGTTTGCCGACAATGCTTGCAAGTGTATGCGACATTGATCGATAGGCCGCGGCTTCTGCCGGGTCACTGGAAGCTGTTGCAGCTGCCTGCCATCTGGCGGCCAGTTCCTCTTCGCGGCTTTGCCGGTTTTGCGACGGTTTTGATGAAACACGCGGTGTTTGGTTTCCGCCAAAAAGTCGCGACAACCATCCGGGCTGCCTGGCCTCTTGAACAGAAGAATCAAAGTCGGCTGGTTCGCCTTTCAGTGCCGACTCGAACTCTGCGAGAAACATCCGGCTGGCCGTCTCGCAAATTTCATCAAATGCGGAAACAATCGACACGCGTTCAGGAGCTACATATTTCGACAGGATGATGCCGGCCATGCGGCGGAAATTTATGCCCAGATCTTCATAGACCTTGCCATCGGGAACCGACAGATCGGCCATCACCCGCACCAGAACCTCATGCACGATCAATCGCTCTGGACGAAACCTCACCAGTGAATGGGGAGCAAGGCCGGTGAAATCTGCCAGTTCACGCGCCTGCTGCAACGATGTATAAACATTCTCGGTACGATAGATGGTGGCAAGCGGCAGATAGCGCTCGGGAATCGCCGAACTGATGCCCGGAGACCACGGACTGAGTGTTTCACCAGTCGTACTGCTCATGGGTACAAGCCTAGAACAACATGGGTTCAATTGAACCCATAAAGTTGCTCTGGCCGAGTAACTGATTTGATTCCATCAAACGCTTCTATCTGAGCGAAGCATGCTCTAATAGGACACTTTTATCACGGTGTTGCGGCGGCCATGCCGTTTGACCAGATTGTAGAACTTGCGCGCATTGGCAGTATGCAGACGGATGCAGCCATGCGAGGCGGGACGCCCGAGACGACGGACATAATTGGTGCCATGGACTGCATAGCCACGATTGTAAAACACTGAAAACGGCATTGGCGAGTAGTTGTATTTGGTGGAATAATGCATCCTGGTGGTCCATTTCGGCCGCCACGTACCGGTCGGAGTGCGGTAGCCTTTACGCCCGGACGATATCTTCCAGCGGGCATAATATCTGCCATCCACCTGTACATGCATGGTCTGTGATGACAAATTCACACGTGCAATGACATCTGCATGCGATGCAATAGCAGAGACTGCCAAAAACATCGCAGCAGAAATCATCACCGCAGACAATCGGTCCAACAAGATATGCATACAGGTACTCATACTCACGCCCTCAATATTAGTGTTTGTGCTTGCCTCCGGAGCAACAGGCTTCAATGAAAACCACAAAACCGCTCTCCCACTTGAAAAGCGGTCAGGTCATCGGTTCTTGATAACAACACTCAAAACCTAGCCCGAACCAGAAAAACACATACTGTTGCGGCTTGTACACCCTTGCCTGAAAAGTTCACGTAAAGTCAGTTAACACAGTGCGCATGAAGTACTGCAAACTGGCCAGGTACCCATTTATACCAGATCTCAGTAACAGCGACCCATTTCATGGGATCATAGCGGTTCACTCGGGCAGGCGCGGTGCGCAGCGCGATGTGGTGCATCGGGCAAGCACTGCAACGCACCCGATGGGCCGCTATGACCCACCCGAAGGGCCGGGCGCTTTTTCCTGCCGGCTACGTTGCGCGCCGCTTGTGGTACATGTACCACGGCGCGACACGCGCCTTACCGGCGGGAAAAATCGCTCCGGTGAAATGGGTCGCTGTTACTGAGATCTGGTATTTCAGGCTGCGGGTCTGCTCAGTTGTCATGCTGGTCGAACAGAAACTCCCGACCCAGTTTTACGCGAGCCTCACCATTGTAGGAGATTATGTCCGCCGTGGCATAGGTTTCGGTCAACGTGGCCGGCAGAAAGCTGCCGGTGCCGACCGTGTCAATCGGCGCACGCGCAGCCCCCGCGATCTGGCACTTTTGCGGGCTGAAACCTGAAGATGCCACGATCTGGGTGCGATCAAACCCGGCCTTGTCGAGTTCTTCGCGGGTGTGGATGATGTTTGCGACTGACACGCCGGAACCGAACAGGACACGCCGCACCTTGTCGACCAGAATGTTGCCGGGGTCGAGCTGGAAAGCGCGCGGACCCAGGACATATTCCACAATATTATACTCACCATCCACGTCAAGCCATCGCCCGACCGTTTCGACGGACTTTTCATAATCAAGGCCTTCGGCAAAGCGGCCACCATGAGTATCCAGCCGCACGCCCAGTGACTTGCCGTTTTGATCCAGTTTCGCGACGTTGAAGAACCAGTCAGCCGTACGCAGGCTGTCGGTGATTTCCATGCCGTTGAAATCCACCAGCGCCACCAGGTGGTCAATATGCGGCAGGCACTTGGCGAACATCTGTGTTGCCTTAAGCACATCGCCATCGGCATACCCGACCAGCGCGTGCGGCATGGTGCCGATACCGGCCTTTGCGCCGAACATCGGTGCGGTGACATCCTGCGACGATCCGACAAAGCCCTTGACGTTCTTGTTCGCCCTGCGGGCTGCATCAGAGCCCACCGATGCACCATACGCCGCCAGCATGTTCATATCGATTCCGGATCCGTGGCGCGCGTGCATGTCCATGAACGATGCTTCCGGCAGAGCCATGCACATCTCATAGGCATTCATTGCGGATACCGACGGAAAACCGGTTTTCTGCAGCAGCAACGTTTCCACTTCGGACAATTTGGACATCGGCCCGCGCACTTCCATGAGTTTGCGCTCGGCCGGCACAATCTCGCCTTCTGCATAAAACCTTGTGATCCCGGCTTCCGGCACGATGGCCGTGATCAGACGCTCCGCCGGCTCCAGCGCTGCGATACACCGGCGACGCAAAAACACCGCATAGGTTACGTCCACATCGCCGTTGGCTTCAACAACCAGGCGTGTGTTGGTGAAATACTTGTCGGTCATCTGCGCTACAGGTGCAGCAGCAAGACTTACCTCAACCAGTCGGTCAATGGCCTCGTCGCGAGACAGGCTGTCAGAATTGTTCAGTGTCATGGAAGCTGGCCTTGGCGGGTGGGTAAACCTCAGGATCATGACCTTTTCCAGGTAATCTCGTCAATGCAAATTGGCTATTAAATGCCCCGAAACTGTCGAGTTTCAGTGCCACCGCGCACAATCGCAAACGTCATTTTCTGACAATCGATCATTCAGGTTTCGTAACATCGAACCTGTCCAGCCCAATGTCCTTGAGCACATGGTCATTCATATGGCAGGTGTCAATTAAACTGGCGCCCTTGCCATGTCTGCGCCGGAAAAAGCCTGCGAACAGTGCTATTTCAGCACTCTTTGGTGAAAATACCGCGTGCATCGTTTGCCGGATATCTACCGGAACATGCGTGCTTGCGGGGCGGTATCGGTACAGTGTCGAAATCGACATCAGCGTGATCCTTGTTGTACTCGGTTTCGTGCTTCACACCCCCTGACAACACCCCTGTTCTAGTCTGTACTGAAAAACCGCTATGTGGCATTTCTCACCGAGCACAAAAAAGTGTTGTGGTCTGTTCGCGGACGTCCGCGACACATGGCGGCAGGGACCAAAGCAACTCTTGACCCCGGCTGGTCCAGCGGCTCAGGTGCAAGCTCCTGAAATCAGGGATTTGGCAATTGAAAAAAGACCATCAACAGGACGCATTTACAGCCGACGACGTGAAAGATGCCGTCGCTGCCGGCGTGTTGCCCCAGCAACACGCACAGGCACTGTTGGCATTTGTTGCCCGGTCGCGACAGTCATCGTCCCAACCAGACGAAGAAGCTTTTCGGTTTATTCGCAGCTTCAACGATGTTTTCGTCACCGTCGCCATCGGTCTGGTGCTGTTTGCACTCAACAGTCTGCTTTCGGACATGTCAGACCCAGGTTCAAAACTTGCCATAGCCGGCGCAAGTTGGGCCATGGCGGAATATTTCACCCGCCGTCGCCGGATGGCATTTCCCAGTATTGTCCTGCTCGGCGCATTTACGCTCGGCGTTTTCTTCGGCGCATCCGGACTGGCGAGTTCCATGGTTCTCGATGATCGGATCGCACTGGCTGTCGGGGCAATTGCCGCCATAATGGCCGCTGGAGCGCACTGGCTTCGTTTCCGGGTCCCAATAACTGTTGCTGCCGGCATGGCCGCACTTGTTGTCTTTGCCATCGCACTATTCGGCATGGACACCACGACACCCGCAGTGATGCTGACAGGAGGTCTGGTGGTCCTGGTCGTCGCCATGGCGTTCGATACCAGCGATCGGCACAGACTGACCCGCAACGCCGACATCGCCTTCT
>JBDNEZ010000241.1:0-4816 GCA_041690095.1 Anderseniella sp. | reverse complement strand
GTCTTGCTGAATGCCTGTAGCTCATCCACTTCGTCCAGGCTGAAACCGTGACTGATCAGGTGATTGTATTTGCCGCCTGCTTTCTTGGCTGCATCCTTGCGATTGACCCGCGAGAGCAGCACCCGGCAGTTGCAGGCCGACTGCAAGGCCACAATCGCGGGCAGGGCCTGATCGCGCTTGTCCCAGTTGAGAACGATCTCGAGCCTGTCTACCAGGTGGGAAAAATCGCTGAGGCTGGCCTGTGTCGCCTGATCGGGCACGTCATACACATAGGCCTGAAACAGATGGCCTACATCGCACATAAGTTGCATGCGTCGGCGTGTCCCTGCATCCAGCAGGTCCTGGACCGGAACCCGCATCGTGCGCAGGCCCATCTCCCACAGGGCCATGACAGGATAGTCGTTCCGAGCCCGCTTGCGGCGAAATTCATCGACTGCGCCGGACGGTGCGACAGTCATTTCCTCTGCCCATGCATGGCGCATGTCGATGCCAAGCTTGCGCAGTTGAGAGGTCTTTGAATGGGTCGCCGGATAGGTGGACAGGTCGGCGGTTTTGCCCTCGGCAAGACCGCGCCCATAGCTGCGGTGATAATGCGCGACATGGCCGGTCTCGAAAATCTCCAGCGTCACATGTCCAAGCTTGGCGACGTCATTGCGGCCATACTGGTCACCGCCGTCAATCCTGTACATTTCGGAATAATCGTGCCGCACGAAACAGGTCGACGGCAGCACGTAGATTTCAGTTTCGCCGTAGACGTCGTACCAGAAATTATGCACGTGAGCACAAAACAGCGCTTCAGGCTTGTGTCGCTGCAGCAGCCCCAGCAGCCAGCTGCGGCTCGGTTCATCGATATTGTCATAACTGCCGGGTTCTGCAGGATCGCTGACGAATATCGGATAGTGGATGAAAAAGAATGTCCGCTTGCCGGCATTGTGCTGCAGGTCATCTTCCAGCCATTTGCGTTGCGTGGCTTCGGCAGGATCACCGGAATTCAGCAGGGACGAATTCAGCACCACGAAGTGAATGCTGTCGTGGTCGAAGCTGTAGAAATGCCGCCCGAAATGCTTTTCGTAAATCGCGATGTTGTGGGTATCGACCATGCCCGCCGGCATCCAGTCGACCGGCTTGTCGCCGATGTCGTGATTGCCCGGAACCAGGTACAGGGCGCGCCCGAGATCGCTCGAAATCTCATGAAAACGGGCAGCCGCTTCGCCGTAGGACGGCAGTTCCGGCACCGGGTTGACCATGTCTCCCATGTGGACGCAGAACGCTGAATCGCCCCGGCGGATATGGTTGAACACATGGCGCGCGCGCGGATTGGCTTCGGCATTTGCCGGGTAGGGAGATGCTGACCAGTCCTCCTTCTCGTTGACATGGGTGTCCGATATCAGGGCAACAGTGAACAGAGTGTGCCCGGCTGGTCTGCGTTTCATGTCAAGGTCCCATTTTCCAGATGATCAAAGTTCATTTTCAGCCGCACAAAGTCGCCGCAGCCCGACAATCCAGTTTGGGTCTTCGGGAAACTCAATAAGACCGGCACCCAAAAATACTGGCTGCGCATTGCCGTTTGGCGCTATGGTGTCGATAGCTCTTCAAGTGTGACTGGAAGGTGCTCTCACCCTGCCAGCCGAAACCGCCCCTCCGGAATGTCATACCTTGCCTCGACCGCCGCTGCGGCGACAACCGTCAGTTGGCCGTTGGCTTCGTCCGGCACATTCAGCCCGCCCTTGACGGCCGTAACCGTAACCGTGCCGTAGGGCAATTGCTTCGCCACCGCGTCGGTGTCCACCTGCTCCGGCTTCTGCACGCCGATGGTGACGTTGACGATCATCTTAGTCGGGTCCAGGTCGAGCGACTTGTACAGTGACAGCGATGAATGGTGCAGGCAGTCGTGCACCGCGCGGATGGCGGCCTTGGTGTAGTCTTCGCCATACAGGTCGTTGCCGGTGCCCATTTCCAGGATGAGACGTTTTTCAGTCATGGCTCAGGCTCCTTCCGCGATGTCGAAATAGACGACCGCCACTGCATTGGCCATCACCGTGGTGTCGCCATTGTCATTTTCAATGTCGAGACCGCCATGCTCCACGATGATCGTGGCCGAACCGTAGGGCAGCACCCCGGCGACATCGAGCTTGACCACCTTGTCGGGCTGCGTCACGCCGATCAGCACCTCGACCTGCATGGCGTCGCGCGGAAACCCGAAGGCATCGGCCATGGAGAGAGAGTTGTGCCACAGCGCGTCCTTCAAGGCACGAACTGCCGCCTTGGTATAATCCCTGCCGTGCAGATCAGTACCCATGCCGAATTCCATGGCAACGCGTTTTAAAGTCATGAAGAGGTGGTCCTTACAGAATGAGGTTCAGGTCCGCGCTGCCAGCACGCACTCGCGGATGATGCGTCCGATCAGGCGGCAGTCATCCAGCGAGAAGGTCAGCGGCAGGCGCATGTCTATCAGGGTGGCCAGCACTGCGTCGGTTTTCGGCAGATGCTGTTCGCCCGCATAGGCCCAGCTGTCATGGCGCGAGGTGAAGCCAACCGGTTCTTCAGCGCCAAACCATTTCAGCTCGACGCCGCGCGCCAGCGCGGTTTTCAGCAGCCTGTCGATCTGGTCGGGCGTAAACGTTGGTACGTTGAACTGGAACGAACTGGCGACAAACTGCTCGGCCTGCGGGCGCTGCGGCAGGCGCACATTGGGCACATATTCCAGCTCGCCGGCGACCACGCCATACTGCTCGTTCCAGCGCCGGCAATTGCTGTCCAGCAGTTTCAGTTGTGGGCGCAGGATTGCTGCGCGCAGATTGTCCATGCGCCCGGAACAGTTGGGCGTTTCCAGCCGGATTTTTCGAAACACCTCCTCTGACGGCGCGGCCAGATGGCGCCCATAAAGCATGTACGAGCCCGACAGGATGGTGGCGCGTGCCATCAGTTCGGCATCGGGCGAGATCAGAAAGCCGCCTTCGCCGGAATTCATGTGCTTGTAGGTCTGGGTGGAATAACACGCGGCAATGCCGTGCAGCCCGGATTTTACCCCGGCCCATGCCGCGCCCATGGTGTGGGCGCAGTCCTCGATCACGGCGATATTGGCTGCATCGCAGATCGCCATCAGCGCGTCCATGTCGGCAATGTGGCCGCGCATGTGCGACAGCATCAACACCCGAGCCTCGCTGGCTTTGATTTTTGCGGCCAGGTCGTCGAGGTCGATGACCAGGTCTTCGGTGACCTCGACCAGCACCAGATGCCCGCCGGCACCGGCTATGGCGCCGGGCACCGGGGCCAGCGTAAAACCGTTGGTCAGCACCGCTTCGCCGGGCTGCAGGCCGAATGCCCTGAGTGCCGTGGTCAGGGCATAGCCGCCGGAAGTGACCGCCAGGCAGTAGTCGACCCCCATGTAAGCGGCAAATTCCTGCTCCAGCACGGCGGCTTCCGCGGTTTCACCGGGCCCGGTATTGTAGCGATGCAGGCGGCCGGAGCGCATCACCTCGACGGCGCGCGCAATGGCGTCTTCGGGGATCGGTTCCTGCTGGGTGAAACTGCCGGTGAATTTGTCTGTCATGGTGTCACCATTGTGCCAGACCGGGGCCTGCGCGCAAGCGCCAACAGCAAATGGATTTGGTGCCAATGCCGTAAACAGCGGTTAACCGCTGTTCACGATGGCGCTGATCTCGTCGGCGGAAAATCCGGCTTCCGCCAGCACTTCCGCGGTGTGCTGACCAAGCAGCGGGGCCGGGCGTTTGACACCGCCCGGCGTGCCGTGGAATTTCACCGGTGCGCCGATGGTCTGCACCGTGCCGGCAACCGGGTGCTCGACCTCCGGCACCATGTCGCGCGCCAGTGTCTGGGGGTCGGCGTGCATCTGATCTATGGAGAGCACCGGACCGGCGGGAACGCCGGCGGCCTCCAGCGCGTCCAGCCAGTGCTGCGTGGTCTGCGGCGTGAAATACGGCGCCAGGGCAGCCGCCAGGTCAGCGCGGTTTTCCATGCGGGTACGGTTGCTGGCAAAACGTGCATCATCGGCCAGATGTTCAGCCTCGATCACCTTCAGCATGCGCTCCCAGTTGGTCTGGTTGGCGGCACCCAGGTTGAGCCAGCCGTCTGCGGTTTTGAAAGCTTCATAGGGCGCGTTGAGCGGATGCGCCGAGCCCATTGGGCCGGGCGCTACGCCGGTGGCAAAACAGATCGCCGACTGCCAGTAGGTATGGGTAATGCCGGCCTCGAACAGCGAGGTGTCGACGCGCTGGCCCTCACCGGTCTTCAGCTTGTGGGCATAGGCGGCAGCGCACCCCATGGCGCCGAGTATGCCGGCGGTGATGTCGGAAACCGGCGCACCGACCTTGATCGGTGGGCGGCCCGGCGCCTCGCCGGTGATCGACATCAGCCCCGACATGCCCTGTGCAATCAGGTCAAAGCCGCCACGCTCCCTGTAGGGTCCGGTGCGGCCAAAGCCGGATATCTCGCAATAGATCAGGCCGGGATTGATTTTCTTCAATTCGTCATAGCCCAGCCCGAGCTTTTCCATGGTGTCATGGCGGTAATTCTCGATCAGGCAGTCGGCCTGCTCGATCAGCCGCAGCAGGGCGGCCTTGCCGGCTTTGGTCTTGATGTCCAGCCGGATGCCGCGCTTGTTGCGGTTCATCATCATGAAGGCGGCGGATTCGCCCTCGATATCCGGCGGCAGGAAACGCCGCGTATCATCGTCGTCGGGCCGTTCGACCTTGATGACGTCGGCGCCCATGTCGGCCAGCACCAGACCGGCCACCGGGCCTGCCATGATGTGTGCCAGTTCGATGACCTTCATGCCCTTTAACGGGCCGGTATT
>JBDNEZ010000240.1:0-4265 GCA_041690095.1 Anderseniella sp. | reverse complement strand
GCCTGTTTGCGATTTATCCGCACAGTCCGTCTGGTCAGGCAGACCGCATGCGCGCGACAATTTCCGACAATTACCGTCCTGCAATTGCCAAACGGGTAACCGCAATTCGCGCAGCCGGCGTTTCAGTTCGGAAACAAAAACTCACTTCAACCGAGCAATAAACGGCTTGTTGGGCCAACAATCCACTGCCATGCCGAGTTTTTTCTGGTGCATGCCGGTGGCCGTGCGGGTGCGGAAACCGATCAATCCGTCAATGCTGTCGCCGACATTGTACCCAAGCCCGACCATTCTGGATTGCACCTTTTTCATGGCCGCGCGGGTGAACGTGTCGACGTCGCGCCATCGCGTCTTGAAGGCACCGCCGCCTGCAATCCGGTCAGCCAGGTTGCCGACATAAAGCACATAGAGGTCAGACTCATTGTAGTTCTTGATGGCGTAATAGTTATCAGTCGCAACGAACGCCGGGCCGAACCGGCCCGCAGGCATGATCAGATAGCTCTTGACGGTATCGAGCCGTGCGGGCCATTTGCGCTCTGCCACGCGCCTGGCGCCGCTGGCAATCCAGTCCGCCACCGGCCTGCCTGCATCCGGGCCCTCCAGAGTGCAGTCCAGCGCCGACGACGGTGCGACTTCGTACGCCCAGCTCAGGCCCGGCTGCCAGCCGCTTGCTTTCAGGAATGTCGCCGTGGTGGCCAGCGCATCAGGTATTGAGTTCCAGATATCCGATTTGCCGTCGCCATCTCCGTCGCTGGCATATTTCAGGTAAAGCCCCGGCAGCATCTGGGTATGGCCCATCGCACCTGCCCATGAACTTTTCAGGTCGTCGACAGGAACAATGCCGCGTTGGGCAATTTCCATGATGGCCAGAAACTCGGGCCGGAAGAAATCCGGTCTGCGTCCGAGAAACGCCTGGGTCGCCAGCACAGACATCGCATCATGTGGAATGCTGGCATTGGAAAAAGCTGTTTCACGTCCCCAGATGGCGGCAACCACTTGCCTGGGGACACCTGTTCTCTGTTCGATCCGGTCGAAGGAAGCAGCATATTTGCCGATGTTCCTGCGTCCGATTTGCGCCAGTTGGTCGAGGGATTTTTCGCTGAAATACCTGCCGGGCGAACCGAATTCCGACTGGCGCTTGAGTGATGCGGCAGGTTGTTCGCCGGAAATCTTCGGCGGAGCAAGGTCCGGAATGTCCCATTGCAGGGAAATTCGTTGCACGGATGCGTTGAAAACCTTGCGCGAAATGCCGCGCTGCTGTGCTTCCGGCCACAGGCTTTGCAGAAAACCATCAAAGGCTGTTTCCGCATTTTTCCGATAGCTTGCCGATACCTCCATTGCACTGCCCGATGCAGCCCCTGCGCCCACTGACACGGCACAGGCGATGGCAGCAACGGCCAGACGGTGAGGTATGTGTAATCGAATCAGATATTGCTTCATGCTGGCCATGATGCGGGTGACGGAATTGGCTTTCAAGGCACAATAGTCAGTTCCTTCGGTACAAGCTGCAGATTTTACAGCCGTGACCCTCGTGTTGCTTGCAGTTCGGTTCAAAAACCATCACATTGCACTGTATCAGTGGTGTGGTGTAATTTGGCGGTCCAACGAGGCAGCTTTTGCAGCGCGAGCAAATTTTTCCGCAGATCGGACAAGGCAATTATGAAACTGACCATCAGGACCCTGGGTGCAGCGCTTGTGTTGGCGAGTTCGATGGCGGCAGGTCCCGGTCAAGCTGCGCAATCGCAGGAAGTTGACCCGTACGCTGCATTGCGTATCGATCGGGCGTCTCCTTCCGGCAGCTATCTTGCCGGGCGGTTTGCCAGTCGTCAGCGCGACACCGGGATTGCCGCGCGTTACATCGCCCGTGCCCTGGAAGCCGATCCCGACAATCCGCTGTTGATTGAGCGTGCCTTCACACTGGAGGTGTCGTCAGGCAACATTGAATCGGCTGAACGGTTTGCCGCGCGTGTGCTCAAATTCAATGATCAGCACAGATTGTCGCTGCTGGTTCTGGGTCTCAAGGCCATGCGCGAAGGTAAATCCGCGCTGGCTCGCCAGTATTTCCAGAAATCGGCCTACACACCCATTGGAGAATTATCGGCGGCTTTGCTCACCGCCTGGTCCTACGCCTCGGCAAACAATCTCAACGCTGCGTTGGCAGAGCTCGACAAACTGAAGCGCAATCAGGCATTCGAAAACTTCCGGCTGTTTCATGCCGGCCTGATGGCCGACATGGTCAGGAACCACAACCGGGCAGACGTGTTCTACAAGTCGGCCTATGAGAAGGCCGGCACATCGTTGCGTGTAGTTCAGGCCTATGGCAACTACCTGCAGCGCACCAACCGCAAGGACCAAGCTGAAAAGGTATATGAGCTGTTTCTGAAAGCGACCCAGAACAACCCGCTGGTGCGTGGTGCACTGGACGATCTGAAGGCAGGAAAACCCGCTGAACCGTTTATCAGCACAGCAGCAGGCGGTGCCGCGGAAGCTTTATACTCCATTGCCGGGGCACTGACCGATGAACGCTCCATCGATATCGCACTGGTTTATACCCGGCTTGCCCTGGCCAGCTACCCGGATTTTGACGAGGGGCAGACATTGCTGGGCGAAGTCTATACCCAGATGAAGCTGCACGAACAGGCCATCGAAGCCTATCGCAAAATCAAGCCGGATTCGCTGTTGCGCTCCAGCGCGGACATACAAATAGCCACCAATCTCAACCAGTTGAAGCGGTTTGACGAGGCAGAGAAGGTGTTGACGGCGCTGATCGCACGTGAACCTGCGAACTACGACGCGCTGCTGTCACTGGGCAATCTTTATCGCTTGAACGAAAAATGGCTTGATGCCGCCGATACATACACTCGCGCGCTTGCACAGGTTGAAGAGCCGGGTGCGAAAAACTGGTCACTGTATTATTTCCGCGGCATTGCCTATGAGCGCGCCGGGCGCTGGGAAAGCGCCGAGCCGGATTTCCGCACCGCTTTGAGTTACCAGCCCGAGCAGGCATCCGTGTTGAACTATCTCGGGTATTCACTGATTGAAAAGCGCATCAATCTGCCGGAGGCGTTTGAGATGGTTGAAAATGCCGTTTCGTTGCGCCCCAATGACGGCTATATTGTCGACAGCCTCGGCTGGGGACACTACCAGTTGGGACGCTATGACGAGGCAGCGAAACTGCTCGAGCGTGCCGCCGGTTTGCGCCCGGAAGATGCTGTGATCAACGATCATCTGGGTGATGCCCTGTGGCGCGTTGGCCGCCAGCTGGAAGCCAGGTTCCAGTGGCAGTACGCGCTGGATTCAAATCCGACCGATGACAACGCGCTCAAGATTCGCGAAAAGCTCAAGCTAGGTTTGCCGGACCCGGAACCCGTCACGGCGCCGACTGCGTCCGGCAATGAAAAGCAGCCCAACAAGTCCTGAGTCCCTGTTTCGGGTATTGCGATGATTATCGAATTCGCGGCAGCGAAAATCAATCTTGCCCTGCACGTCACGGGCAAGCGTGAAGACGGCTACCATTTGCTTGACAGCGCCGTGATGTTTGCCGCCGATGCCGGTGATGTTGTGGAAGTGTCATTTGCCGGTGAAACCTCTCTGACGGTTTCCGGCACGTTTTCGCAAGGCCTGGAAACCGACGCCGGAAATCTTGTGCTCAAGGCATTTGCTGCCTTGCAGGCACGTTTCCCCGATGCTGTCCAACCCTGTGCCATCAACCTCCGCAAAGCGCTTCCTGTTGCGTCGGGCATTGGTGGCGGTTCAGCCGATGCGGCCGCTGCACTGCGCGCAATTGTGCGCCTCAATGGCCTGACGGTCGATGCAGCAACGCTCGCCGCGATTGCGCTGCAACTGGGCGCCGACGTCCCGGTTTGCCTGGCTTCAGCCGCGTGCCGGATGCGCGGCATCGGCGACGTCATCGATGGCTGGCAACATGCTCCGCGGCTGCACGCCGTACTGGTCAATCCGCTGGTTGGCGTTTCGACAGCCGGTATTTTCAGGCATCTGGGCCTGGCTCCCGGCAGCACGGCCAATGCGGCAATCACCGATCGATTTGCCGATGTGCACGAGACCGGCGCTGCGCTGGCCTGGCTTGCAAACTGCCGCAATGACCTGCAACCGGCAGCGTGTCATCAGGAACCGGTCATTGCAGATGTGCTGGATGCCGTCAGGCAATTGCCAGGATGCGGACTGGCGCGCATGAGTGGTTCGGGGGCCACCTGTTTCGGCCTGTTTGAAGATGCACCCAGCGCCGCTGCAGCCGCGAAAATCCTGGC